>JBGTMK010000021.1:0-5504 GCA_041743605.1 Nostoc sp. | reverse complement strand
ATGAATAATTTTCCCATCTCTTAATAAATGTTCTCTAAAAAAATCATCATATAGCAAAGCAGGTAAATTTTCGATAAGATAGTTCTGAGTCACTTCATCAGCAAGTTTAGCGCGTGTATGTTGTCCGTTAATGCCAACTTGAAAAGCTAAATTGTTTAATAATTGTTCTCTTGCACCCTTATCTGTGAAAGTCTGGCTCGATTGATTTAAACGTTTGCGGTACTCATCTAATTTATCTACCTCAAATTCCGCAATATTTAAAATCTTTTCAATGATATCTTTTAAATTTGTCCCAATTCTGGGAATTAACAGCACCTTGCGTTTATCGGTTGATTTTATATGAGCTTGCAACCAACGAATCAGGTGAGATTTTCCCGTACCCGTCTCACCCAAAACAGGTACAAAGGCAAAATCTTTTTCACCTAAAAAATCTTTGAGAAACTGTGCTTCATCATATTCTTTTTGTGATAACGCCTTAATAGAGTCCTGACGGTACATTGCAATAGGATGATGTGTAGCTAGAAACAAATGATTTGCAGTTTGGGTTGCTTCTATATTCATCACCTGACGAATCATATCCAGGTTCCAACAGACAAAGTTTTGAAAAGTCATGATTTTTCTCCTTTCCAAATAATGTGAGAAATTCGCCCATCATTATCAACTTGGTTATTGATTTTTGGTAAAATCATAAAGGCTGAATCAGATTGTCTATAAAGCTGAATATCACCCTCATCGTGAAGTCGAAATAAGGCAAAAGCTGTACTAGTAGAAAGAAAATTAGTTTCGCGTGTGCCAATTTGTGTTTCTACCTCTTCTCGAAATTTTCCAGTTTCAAATAAAGGACATTGTTTTGCTAATCTATTAATAAAGTCTTGGATTGTAATTTCTTTTTGTCCATTAAACAAATGCTTGAGATTGCGTTTAATATAAGCTGTCGGGTCAGGAACTGTGATAGGTTTTCCTCCCAAAGTATGACCCCATGCAAAACCCAAGTAACGCATCCAGTCATCCATTTGATTAAAGAAGGGGTCACTAGTCATTTTCAAAAAATCGCCTACTTTTTGTTCGCTAACCTGATTTTCCACTTCTTTTGCATTTCCAGGTGCATCATAGATATCTTGCGCTAAATACCAAGCACAAACCCGGCCAAAGTCTTCTTCATCTTCGTTATTAGAAGCAAAAAATAGGTTAGTGAGAGTATCAGGTAATAACTTGTTACCTAATAGGGGATTTCGAGCATCTTCTGGTAAATCTGGGTTAATAGCAATTTCTTCATCTTCTTTTACTAATAGACCACACTTAATACTTTCTCTAAGAGAATCATTAAACATAGGACGTGACATTTTTTTATCTTTCAATCTTTCCTTATTTTCTGGAATATGTTCAACTAGTTTTTCAGGAGACATTATATTTTCTAATAAATTTTTATTCTTCCTTTGTCCTTCGACTTGAAGTAAATACCTAAATATTCCTTGAATACGACTGGATTTTGCTCTTCCCGTTTTTAAGATACTCATATACTAACCTCTGTACAAAATACATCAAACTTAAAATATCTGCCTGAAAAGATATTAATTAATAATCGGTCTTCTCTATCTGGGTCTGGTGTATTTATAGGAAGTAAAATGATGCGCGTTGTGGTTGATGTACTGTAATTAGATAAATATTTTGCAGGTAGAGGTGTTCCTGGAGGATGAAAAATCAGAGTGGGTATTCGTGGCATAAGTACAGGTTCGTAACTATCAAATATAAAAATAAATGAGTTATGTATTCTACTACTTTCTTTCAAAAACTGATTATATTCTGGAGAAATTACAATATTCCTCATCCCCTGTTGTATTAACCACTTAAACAATTTTCGACCTCTTGACAACTTATTTAATTGTTCTAGCGAATCATAGAAAATAAGCAGAATTTTTTCACCTGCAAGCAACCTTTGGATTTCTTTACCCTGAATAAAATTAGGTTTTTGCCATACAGGTCTGGAAGTAGGCATTATTCCCGGAAAAGGTGTGACTCCATTTTTTCTACAAACAGGACAACCTCCACAAGCGCGAGAAACTATCACCGGATTTCTGGGTTCTGGAGTGTGACGTGAGGGGATGCTATACGCTTGTGCAAATATTTCTGAAATACAACGTTTAGCTTTTAAAGTCTCTTTCATCAGTTCAAGGTTTTTATAACTCCAGTTTTGGCGTTTATGGCGAACTGGTTCAACTTCGGATTCCCAAGTAAATTTTTCTAAGTGAAGCTGATTGCGGATACGAATACTGCGAGAATTTTGGTACAAATCCCAAGCTGCTTCATAAGCTTCTTCTGATTCAAATTTTTTCTTTTGAGGAGGTTCCTCTGAGTCAATTTCAATGAGATTTGCTCGGTTCATCAGCGTTAACGTGCGGATATTCCAAGCCCTATTTTGGTTATTTATTTTATCAATAGTTTTGTCTTGAAATGAACGAGGCGTTTCTATTGGTACGCGAAAGCGTCCATCACTTATAGTTTCTTTTTTATAAAACATAGTTTGCCAACGTTGCAAACCCAATTCAATAGTTATCGGGGAGTTATCATTTAGTCCTTCGGCAATTCCGAAGTCTTCAGTTGTATATAATGTCAGCGACATACATGCTTTACCATCCCGTCCTCCCCGTCCGACTTCTTGATAAAAACGGTCAATAGTTTCAGGAATACAAACGTGAATTACAGCCCTGACATCTGATTGGTCAATACCTAATCCAAAGGCAGAAGTAGCAACAACTATATCAATCTTGCCTTCACGCCATTTTTCAATTAGTTGCTCCCGTTGCTGAGGAGTAGATTTACCTGTCATCAGGTCACATCTTTGAAATCCAGCGTGGGTTAATTCTCGTTTCCAATCCTCGACATCTTTAACTTTAGTTCCGTAAATAATTAACGGACGAGAAAGATGATACACTGCCTCAAGTAGCCTTTGTTTTCTAACTTCTTCACTCTCACATCGCTTAAACCAATAAGCAGGCTCTGGTCGCAACTGTACAGCAGATATAACTTGTAAATCTTTCCCAAATAATGTTTCGAGGGTATCTAAACAGGATTCGGTTAATGTGGCTGTTAATAATAAAGTTGTGAAAGAACTATGCCGCAATAAATCTCTTCGCAAACCAGGAATTTCTTGAAAGGCGGTACGAAAATTATCACCCCATTGCTCTACCATGTGCGCTTCATCGATTATAAAATACCTCAACATGCCCAATTTGGCAGCATCATAGAGAGAAGATGCTAAAGAACCCATTAAACTTTCAGGAGAGGTAAAAATTATACTTTGGGTTCCGGCGCGAATGCGATCGCGTATCCCTTCTCTTCTTTCTTTACCTTCCACAGTATCATCGCTATAATACGCTGTGGCATGGTGTACAAAAGGTTTTAATGCCCGTTCTTGGTCAATAGCTAATGCTGTAGTCGGCACGACTACCACACTGACACCATTATTGTTTCTGGAGTTCAGCAATGCAGGTAGTTGAGCGCAAAGGCTTTTTCCCGCACCCGTAGGTAAGTTAATAATTAAAGTTGAATTATCAGGAGCAGTCAAAACTGCACGAATTGCTTCACGCTGTCCGATACTACGATAAGCATCTAACTCTACGAGTTGCAAAAACGGGTCGCCGACAACGGGTTCATAATTCCGTCGGTTTTCTTCTTTAAATAAAGGTGCATCTGGCGGATATTGGTCAGCCAGGTCAAGCCATTCCGGTTGCCAAGGACGGGCGCTGATGAGATAGTGTTCTTTATCTTCACGCAGCACGGTTATGCTAGCCGACTCCCAAATACTGCGATTAGGAAAAGGAGGTTTGCGGGGTACTAAAAGAGTAGTTCCAGAACTCCCACCCTGTTTTTCATCCTCGCGTCGCAACACATGACGCACCAGACTAACAATATCCCCAGACCCAGGCGAGTTTTGCAGCGCATCCAACAAGCGCCGATGACAAGGTTCTGAAACATTACTAATATCTTCAGGAATTTTACCTGTTTTGAGAATTTCCCGAAGTTCTGAGAATGAGTCAATCATAAATCATTCTCCTCAAATTTAGCTGGAGCTTGCCCAGAAACAATGATAAAACCAACAGAATTAAGACGAATGCTAGGATGACGAATTCCTTCGATAATTACTTTGTTTAATGCCGTTTCGTTATTGAGTTCTTGCTCCAGTACCGTATTATAAATTCGCTCTTGTTTAGTAAGTCGGTTGAGACGCAAGCGCAATTGGTCTAGTCTCTTACCTAACTTTTGTTCAGCACGGATAGCGCTATTTTCACATAATGAAATAAATTCGGGATGCTGACTAAGTAATTCTAAAGATGTGTCACGCGCCTGATAGCAAACATCTTGCCACCTGCTAGACTCAATAAAATTATCAAGAATATATAAACGACTTTTGGCTAAGTTGTAATCTCGACAGTTACCGCCTTGGCCTTTATAAGGACGTTGCAGGATATTTAATAATGTTTCATCTTCAACAGCACACATTGGTTCATATCGTGCATCAATAAATACACTTTCAACAATAGGCGGGAATAACCCATCTACGCGTCTTTGCAAAGTTTTATCTTTTGTGGTGTTTCCTGTGGAATTTATTAAATTTGTTTCAATAACATAATTAAATCGGAAACCATACCACTCTTCACCTTCCCCAGAATCCCAAGTTTTTTCAACTCGCCACATAGCAAAAGCTTGACCCCGATCGTCCCGATGGATATAAGATGATAGTGCTTCTACAAGTTCTTCACCAATGCGGTAGAGTTTTGCACCAAGCTGTTGATTTGCTACCCTGCGGTTGAAAGTCCCAAATTCTTCTAAAACCCCGGCAAAATTGCTGCTTAAATCATTTGCTGGAATTAATGTGTTTTCGGTACGTTTATAACGCTTAAGTGTCGAAAAATTAGGATCAGTGATTGGCTGAAATCTCAACGCATCACAAATCCAATGTTCAGTTACTTGCTGTATTTCCTGATGACGAGCATCATAATCGTCTAAAGCTTGAAAATATTGGGTAGCGTTCTCATCCAGAGCATCAATTTCATCTAGGGCATTCTGTTCGCTAATTTTGACTTGTTCCTGCTCAATTTCTTTTTGAATTACTTCTATACTTTCTAATAGTCCATTTGCACCAGATTTAAACAATATTTCTGCTAATACAGGTAATTTTTCATCTACATAAAATTGGAGACTAGCAATAGATTGTCTAAAGATATTAAACCCTTCTTTTAATAAGCGATACCATGCATCATGGAGACTATCGGGTAAGTCTACGCCAGCAAATACTGTAAACTCAACTTTCAATAGACGACCAATCCGGTCTATCCTACCAATTCTTTGTTCTAGGCGATTTGGCAGGGTCAGCGCGTCTCAAACCCTATTGACAAGCGGAATTGCCTGATCAGCAATCAGGTTGGAAACAAAGTGGCACTATCCAAGCTAGGGTAAGATTTAATCCATCTAGCTGCAAGGTTAAAGTAATGCCAACCGGATTT
>JBGTMK010000020.1:0-5601 GCA_041743605.1 Nostoc sp. | reverse complement strand
AACAAAAGTCCTAAGTTTAATAATGAGAACAGACCAGTGATTAGAGTAATCAAGGTTGTGCCACTTAGTAAGCGACGGATTGTACTAATCGATGTCACACGGGACTGAAGATCCCCTGTGGTGTACTGGCGAAAAAAGGATACTGGCAAGTTTAGCAGCCGATCCCAGACAGCAGCTTGGGTGGAGGCATCGGAAATTGTTTCCACGCGCAAAAGTGCGAATCCTTGAGCCAGCCGAAATACTGCCGTCCCAAAAGCTGCAACCAGTAACCCCAAACCAACTTGTAGTAATAATCCGCGATCGCTATCTGGAATGGCGTTGTCAATTAAAATGGCTGTGGCGTGCGGTGTGAGCATACCCAGCAGTGTCGCGGCAATACCAGTTAAAAAAACGATTAGTATATCTCTGCCACGATTCTTAAGCGCGAACCGAAATAAATCGCCAGCCTTAAGAAGTTTATCGGGCAAAGACCGATAAAACATATAAGCAACGGGTGCTAGTGTAGAAGCAATTTCGGCATCTACGGGAAGACGAGTGCGATCACTTGGATCAAATATTTCGTAGCGAGTGGGAGAAACGGGCAGGAGTGCGATTGGTCGGTTGTCCTCTTGGGTGTAGGCAACCAAAGGGCCACAGTCCTTTGACCACCAATTGTCCCGCAATAAAATCTGTCGCATCCTTAACCGCGAAGCTCTAACAATTGCCTCCAATGGCTCCTTCACCCGCTTCAGGTTCTCTGACTTACCTGGGGGGCGAATTTTCACACCTAAACACCTGCCCACAGCACCGGCAACAACTAACAACGGCGAACCTTCCAGAAAAAAAGTTGCTTCTTGAGTTCCCAAGGAAGATACTAGTTCGCCCAGAGCCTCTGCTGTCACCTGACGATTGAGACGTTCCCGATCAGTCAGCCGTTGCAGTTCTTCTTGCGCTTCCTGCTGTTCTAGGAAGTTGATATATTCCAGCAGTTGAGTATGAAACTGGGACAGCCCCTCAAGCAGGATATCTGCCTTGCAGATGGCGCTTGTGGTTTGAGTGGCAAGCTGAACCTCCCCCACAGCTTCTAACCATATATAGTCGCCCAGAGGGAAAATTCCCGATGTCGGATCTAGAGTTAGTTCCTCAAGCCCCATCCATCGGACATTTCCTTGCTGAATTTGTACCCAAGCGATCGCCTGGGGTTCTGGCTGGAGAGTTTGACCATCAATTAGAGAAAATCGCGCTTCTCCCACAGTTCGGACTTGAATTGCTGGAGTGGTGATATGGGAAAGTGTAGTGTTAATTTGCTCGACCCAACCCTCCACCAAAGCAACTATTCTGGTATCCCCATTAACAACTAACTCCTCAAAGTATTCTCGGTCTACCTTCAGCAATTCTGTTTCTCCCATCGGCACTGCCAAGAGTCCGCGTTGCCGATCAATAGAGTCGGAAGCAGTTCCAAAAAGTGCCTGTTCAGGATTGCTAGTGAGCAAATAACGACGAGTTCCTTCCGTGATGCCATTTTTAATTGTGACAGCAAACAACGCCACAGAGCCGGACTGCACCACCCAAATGGTCTGCGGGTCGTCTAGCAGTATTGGTTCATTGCCTTTAAGGGTGTATGGTTGCCCCTGTAAGTCTTTGCCTCTGATTTGGTTGATGACCATAATTAAGCTCCCTCTTCACTGCTAATTAAGCGTGAGTACGCCCCCTCTACTTGCCACAATTCCTCGTGAGTACCTCGTTGCACCACTTTTCCCCGTTCAAGGACGATGATTTCATCACAGTCTCGGATCGTGCTTAATCGGTGTGCAACAATTAAGCAGGTACACCCACGTCGCCGCAGATTTTGGTCAATAATTTTTTCCGTCTCCGAATCTAGGGCGCTGGTAGCTTCATCCATAATCAGGATTGAAGGATTGTTTACCAAAGCGCGGGCTATTTCTAATCGCTGTCGTTGACCTCCACTTAAATTAGCCCCTCCTTCAATTAGTTCTGCATCAAATCCGCCAGACATGGAGAAAATCACATCATCAATAGCAGCATCCTTACTAGCCCGCACTAGATTTTTATCTGGTACTGTGGTATCCCATAAAGTCAGGTTTTCTCGGACAGTTCCACCAAACATCAAAATATCCTGCTCCACCAATGCGACAGAGTTAGTTAATATCGATTGCGGAATCTGCTTTCTAGGTTGACCATCAAAGCAAATTTCTCCCTCCCAAGGTTCGTAGAGTCCGCTTACCAGTTTGGCAACAGTAGACTTGCCAGAGCCGCTCCCGCCTACTAAGGCCACTCGTTGTCCAGGCTTAACCGAGAGGCTAAAGTTTTCAATCAAAGGCGGATCTAAGCGGCTATAGCCAAATGTCACATTCTCTAGTTCGACGTACCCCTGTAATCTAGTCAGAGGAGATGAGGAAGACAAAGAGATTTTTTCTTCCCCTGCTCCATCAATCGGGTTATCCAACACATCATCTAGGCGAATCAAATTGCCCTCCATTTCCTGGAGGGTACTACCGAAGTTCACAAGATTATTAACAGGTAGCAAAAAGCTCTGCATCAGTCCTTGAAATGCTATAAGCATTCCGATGCTGAGGTGTCCATCCATCACTCGTAAACCACCTACAACTAATAAAGCCATTGATGAGAGCGAAGACAAAAGTGTAGGTAATATTGAGAAAGTCTGGTTTGTCACCCCCAGTTCTTGCTGAGAATTGATCGCCTTGGTGTAGTACCCTGACCACCGGGAAAAGAAATCTGATTCCAACCCTGATGCTTTGAGAGTTTCTATACTTTGGAGAGCGGCAATCGATGCGCCCGCAGCTTTACCATACTCTTGGATTAATCGCTGATTAGCATCGACGCGCTGACGGGAGATCCACTGCAAGGTTAAGACATTCACAGCAGCAAAACTAGCTACAACCAAAGTCAGTACCCAGTCATATTGGAGCATGACTATAGCATAAAAAATTACCATTACCGCATCAATGACTGTAGTCGCCAATCGCCCCGAAAGCACATCAGCAACTTGGTCGTTGAGACTGGCGCGGTTACTAATTTCACCTGCAAACCGTTGGGCGTAGAAGCTAACAGGTAAGTGCAGGATGTGCCACAGAAAACGACTGGACATTCCCACAGATAGCTTGACTTTCAAGCGGCGTAGATAACGCAACCGCAGCAGTGTTAATACTCCTTGGAGGACTGCTGCAATCGCCATTGCCAGTAACAACGGACGCAGCCAGTGCTGTCGCCCTTGCACCAGGATTTCGTCTACAAACACTTGACTAAATACTGGTACTGCCAGCCCGACGACTGTTAACAAAAATCCTGCGGCTAGACAGTAAATTAAGACACCAGTAGAACTCTTTAGCCGTGACCATAGCGATAAAACCAGGCTAGGTTTACGTCCTCCTTTTTCAAACTCCACCCCTGGTTCCATAACCAGCACCACTCCGGTATACCCCTCGTCAAATTCCTGCCGGGACACCTTTCGCGGCCCAGTGCCTGGGTCATTAAGATAAACCCAACTAGAACTAAATCCTTCTACTACCAGGAAGTGATTGAAGTTCCAGAACACAATATAGGGAGGGCTGAGGTCTGGAAGTTGATCCAGTTCCTTTTTAAAGCCTTTTGCTTGCATTCCATAGCTTCTAGCAGCTTTGAGGACGTTAGAAGCTTTGCTGCCATCGCGGGAGACTCCACACTCTCGACGCAGTTCTGGCAAAGGCACAATCCGACCATAGTAACCCAAAATAATTCCTAAAGCTGCGGCACCACATTCTACTGCCTCCATTTGCAAAAGCGTGGGTGTCTTTACCCGCTTGCCTGGATTTTTCAGCAGGTTTTGCAGGTACTGCAAAGCATTAATCGATGCCACTAATGATGGATTAGTAGATACCACTGACAGACCTCAGAATAGGTAAAACAAACGTAATCGGCGATCGCTCTTCTACCTTGACTCGCACAGATGTAGTCGTTCCAGAAGAGATTTTTAAGTGCGGCCCATCAGAAGAAGACCACTTATAACCGCTAAAAGTGGTAGAATCTGGCTGCAAGTCAGCAAATACTTGAATAACAGCCTCTTGCTTCTCACCCATCAGACCTGTCACCACTTCGAGATTACCCACTACACTAGCTGCTGCTTCTCTGGTAATCGGAAATGATGAAACAGTGGTAATCTTACCGACAATACCGCCAAAGCGTTCCCGTTTAACGGTTTGGGGTGTGATTTGTAATGTCATACCTGGTTGAATTTTCTTGCCCTCTCCAACAGGAAAATAGGTAATGCCAACCATTTTGCTAGATAAATTTTCTGCATCTATGCTTCCTAAACGGGTTCCGGCATCAACGACCTGCCCAGGATTAACAGTAATTTCTAGAACACGTCCTGAGTGTTGAGAGATAATCTGGCTGTTATTGCCTAGTTGCTGTTGAAGTTTGGCAATATCTCGCTTGACTTCTTGAATCTCGTTTTTGCGGGTAGTTACAGTTTGCAGGTCTTCTTGAGCTAGAGTAGCTACTTTACTGTTCTGTTCTTGCAACTGAGCTTGGATGTTTTTGATTTCGTTCAAGTTGGAGAGGTACTGTTGTTGTGCATCTGCTTCCTTAAGGTCTAGTTGCTTCAACTGAGATTCAGCTTCATCAATGCTTGCACGCGCATTGTCGTATTGTTGCCGCGCTTCCAAGACTACATCATCAGGAATTGCACCTTCTTTTAAAAGCTTCTGGCGATTTTCTAATCTCTTTTTATGAGTAGGAAGCAACCCTTGGAGTGTTTGCAAACGTCGCTGTAGATTTAGGCGATCGCGCCCGATTGACACTAGCCCTTTCTCCCTCAACACGGGTGTCAAATCCTGTACAATCTTGAGTCTTTGCTCAAGAGTTAAGCGTTGCTCTTGGATTGCCTTTGTGTCAAGCTGCTGACGCTGCCCTTGTAATAAACTAGCGTTGCGATCCTGATCCTCTAGTTGGAC
Organism: Nostoc sp.; assembly: GCA_041743605.1. Lineage (GTDB taxonomy): Bacteria > Cyanobacteriota > Cyanobacteriia > Cyanobacteriales > Nostocaceae > Nostoc. The sequence continues at coordinate 649 of JBGTMK010000020.1, read as the reverse complement.
TAATTTAGCTCGCGCTAGTTGTAATTGCTTACGCAGATCAACTTGGTCAACTGTTGCCAGTACATCTCCCTTTTTGACCACATCCCCAACATTGACATTTAGAGCTAGTAACTGCCCTGCACCTTTCGATTGCAATGGCAAAACGTTGCGTGGATAAATCAGTACACCTTGACCCTCCACGGTAATTGGGATTCGTCCATAAATACTCCAGACCAGGGCGATCGTTACCAAGGAGCCTAAAGCAGTTAGAGGCAGCCAGCTTTTAGGACTGACCACCTGCATTAATTGGTCTAGTCTTTCAGGAGAAGACAAACGTTCTAATGACTCTTTTCGGAATAGGTTTTGCTTTTGTTCGACCATTTAAACTCACGTTAGTTTGATTAAGATAAGTAGATTATTTTAAATGAATTAAAACTGCCTTCATTTAAAATAAAAAATGCAATTTGGTTTAAGTGTTTTGCAATTGATTTTGAGAGCTTACATCAAGTGTAAATAAAGTACGTACAACCTAATGATTTACACTCATGCCAAGGTAACTAAATTTTTCTTAGCCGGCTCAACATCCAATCAAATCTTGTTCCAGCCAATGCCATGTTATCTAAAATATTAGAATCCAGTTCATCTTCATATTCAACATTTTCATCCAGTG
>JBGTMK010000019.1:0-12511 GCA_041743605.1 Nostoc sp. | reverse complement strand
TAATAAGTTAATTTCTATACTTTAGGGTTCACTTTAAAGTACGGTTGCATTCTACCGCAATCGTCAACTTTTCATGTGCATTTACCTAAATTAACGGTTACGAAGCATTCAGAATTTTATAACCCGCAACTTGGGTTAGTAGAAGACGATCCAGAGCAAATAGAACCGCTCCATGAAGCCTTGGCTCGTTCAGGGCATATTGTGGATGCCGTCGAAGATGGGGCAACAGCCCAATGGTTGATGGGTGAAAAAGATTACGATCTGCTGATTTTTGACTGGATGTTGCCCGATGAAGATGGTATTTTTCTGTGCAAACAGTATCGTCAAGCAGGAAAAGCGGCTCCTATCTTGATGTTGACGGCAAAAGATACCACTGTCGATAAAGTGATGGGGTTAGATGCCGGAGCCGACGATTACCTTGTCAAACCTGTAGATATTGAAGAATTACTGGCACGGGTGCGGGCATTGCGGCGGCGATCGCCCCTGTGGTGTGGTGATGCTTTGCAAGTCAACGGGCTATCCCTCCATCTCGACACCATGCGCCTGGAATGGGGAAGCAGTAGCTTGAAATTGAAAAGCCGAGATTTTCAATTACTAGAGTACATGATGCGCCATCCTCGCCAAATTCTCACCCACGATCAGATCGAACAAGCACTCTGGGAATGGGGAGAAGAACCTGAGAGTAATGCCGTAGTTGCTCGTGTAAAACGCTTGCGTCAACGACTGCGTGAGATTGGTGTAGAAACTTGGATTGAAACCGTTTATGGCACTGGCTATCGTTTAGAACCTCCTGCGGGGTAATCTATGGCTTATCGGGTTCAACGGCTCTATCAACGCTGGCAAACTTTGCCAATTCGAGTGCGGGGAACTGCGATCGTTGCCATTCCCATAACCTGTTTGTTTATGGCTCTATCAGCCTTTGCTTGGCTAAAAGCCAGTCTGGTAGAAGATGAAACCTGGGTGCAGCATACTCAAACAGTACGGCTAGAAACAAAACAGCTTCTCAACGCCTTGATTGATGCTGAAACTGGAGTTCGAGGTTATGGGCTAACTCAACGGGAGGAATTTTTAGCTCCTTATAAGCAAGCTCAGACAATTATTCCCCCATCCTTGAATCGATTAGAAAAACTGGTACAAGACAATGCCCAACAAACCCAGCAAATTCAAAAAATTCGCACACTGGTTGATGATAATTTAGAAATATTTCAGCAGAAATTAACTTTACAGCGAGAACTGAAACGAATTCGTGGACAAACTGATACCTTGGTTCCCGTAGCGTCCCTTTATGAGTGGTTAGAAGAAGGGAAATTAACGATGGATCAGGCGCGTCAACAAATAGATCGCTTCGCTCAAACCGAGGAAGAATTATTAGTACAACGCATACAACATCAAGATTTTTATCGGCAAATTACCTGGATTGTGTTGTGTATTTCTGTTGTATTCGGGACGATCGCAGCTTTGTTTGCAGTTCATCTTTTCTATCAACTGGAGCGAGAATTAGCCAACCGAGAAATCAATCTGCGAGAAACCAATCAGCGTTTAGAAATAGTTTGCGATCAACTCCAGCGATTTACTGCCAATGCTTCTCACGAACTCCGGGCCCCCTTAGCGGCAATCATGAGCAATGCCCAAGTTGGGCTAATGGATTTAGATGAGTTAGACGACTCACCAATGAAGCTGCGAAAGCGCATTGAGAAGATTATCAGCCTTACCAAACAGATGAGTACATTGGTGGGTGATTTGTTATTCTTGGCGCGACACGAAGGATTATTGGCTCCTGACTCGATGGAATCGGTGAATTTAACAGAGCTTTTAGGGAGTATGTCTACTGAATGGCTGTCACAGGCAAAAATCCATTCTTTAGAACTCACCAGTCAGTTACCTGATACGGCTGTTGTAGTTCAGGGTGATGCAAATTTGTTACAACAAGCGATCGCTAATCTCCTCAGCAATGCCTGTCGCTATACAACCGCTGGTGGAACCATTGAACTGCACCTGATTAGACAGCCAGAACAAGCCTTAATTCAGGTTAAAGATACTGGGATTGGCATTCCCAGCCATGCATTACCTCATGTATTTGAAAGGTTTTACCGAGCCGATCCAAAACGTTCTAGAGCATCGGGTGGATTTGGACTAGGATTAGCGATCGCCCAGCAAATTGTTCAGGTTCACGGGGGACAAATCAGTGTCACCAGCACACTCGATCAAGGCTCAACTTTTCAAATTACCCTGCCACTTTTGACGCAATACGCTTGGGTTAAGGGCTAATTGTACAAAATTGTGGGTTTTCGAGACGCGATAAATCGCCGTCTCTACAAGTGTTTTGGTCTTATCTGAACTGTATTGACTTTTGACCCACAAATCCAAATAAATTGTGGTCATTTTTTGGTCATACTTCCTGTTTACAGTTTATGCAGTGAAGTTCAAACCAATAAATTCTTATGAAATCCACTGTTGCTATGACCTTTACATCTGCACTGTTAGCGGTAGTTATTCCCACCGCTCAAGCACAGATCCCAATCCGTGATTTGCAGCGCGATCCAGGAGTCAGCGTTTCTGGTGAAATTCGCAGTGTTGTTGGCAATGAATTTATCTTAGAGGATGGCACTGGACAGATTATTGTCGATGCTGGACCACGTTGGCATCATCAGCTAAATTTGCGCCAGGGTGAAAAAGTAACTGTCGTAGGAGAATACGACGACTATGATTTTGATGCCTTTAGCATCACTCGCAGTAACGGAGAAGTGATTCGCATTCGCAATGCGGGAGGGCCACCCCCTTGGGCAGGTGGACGGGGACGGCGCGATCGCAAATAAGCACAAAGCATTGAGAAAAATCTGGTTCTTGTAGAGACGCGATTCATCGCGTCTTCAAATACCAATTATCTACACCAATAACCCTTAACTCAACCGTATTGGTTTTTAGCCTGGTTTTAAATACTGAAATAACCGCAAAATCTAGCTGTCACAACCAGGTCTTGCGGTCATTCACAAATGCATAACTACATTGGATATCCAATAAATTGATTGCAGAAATTGCGACAAAGTGCTGGTTTAGCCACCCCAGATTTTCTCTAAAACGGCGTTTGGTGAAACATCCGCCGTTTTTCCCGTGGGGGATGCAATGGCCAGGAATTTATCGTTTTTCGGCAACAACTTAGCTGGATCAGTAGGCCCAAATAGAGCAATGGTATAAGTTTGGACTGCAACACTGAGTTGTAGTGCCGCATTATCAGTAGACAACATCAAATTTGCCCCGGCGATCATAGCAGTTAACTTGCCAATATCATCTGGGGAAGTCACCTTGATATCTGGAGAAGACCCCAGAAGCGATCGCACAAACTGCTCATCGTCAGTTCCCTTAATCACCACCACAGGCAAATCCGGCTGCTTATCTTGGAAGCCTTGAATAATTTGATGCCAACTTTCGACAGGGTAGATTTTATCCAGTTCTTTAGCCTGAGATAACTGGCCAAAACCGCCATGAATCAAGATATAGCCTGTTTCATTCACTCCTAAGCGTTTTTGTTCCTTTTGTGCCCACTCAATATCTGGTTTGGGCACATTTACTGCTAACTCTGGGACAGGACTATTTATTTCCAATGGTTGCAGCAAATCGTGATATACTGCCGCCGCATACTGGGATGGTTTAAATGGCACAGCGTGGGTCAGAAAAACCGAACCTTTGCCTTTGTAGCCAATACGTATGGGAATTCCCGTCAACCAGAGCAAAAGACCGAGCAACCAAATTTGCTTAACAACAATGACGACATCGTATTCGCGATCGCGAATGTTGCCGATCAAGTTACCCCAATCTGCCAGACTATTACGGTCTTGAAAATCAAAGTTCAGCACCTCGTGAACTGACTTGCTCACTCGGTAGGCAGCCTTTGACCGGGGTTCAACAACGACATCTATCTGAGCGTTAGGGTAATGGCGCTTCAGGTCATCTAGAGTCGGAAAGAAGAGAATTTGGTCGCCAATTCCGCCAGGTACAAGGGCTACTACTCGCATAATATTTATTGACGCTTACTCGCTCCCTATTTTAGGGGAAAATATATAGCTTAAAGATTGAGGAATTCTGTGTATTTACTAATTCCAGCTGCGGGCATCGGAAAAAGAATGGGGAGTAACCGCAATAAACTCCTGCTGAAAGTGCGATCGCAATCAATTATTGCTTGGACTCTATTAGCCGCAGAAGCCGCCAATACAATCAGTTGGATCGGGATTATTTCTCAGCCGACTGATTGGCCGGACTTCAAGGCAATTCTCGCCGATCTCAAGCTGACTAAACCAGTGAAATTAATTCAAGGTGGCTCTACCCGCCAAGAATCTGTTTACAATGGCTTGCAATCTCTGCCCATAGACGCAGAACAAGTGTTGATTCATGATGGTGCTAGATGCTTGGCCACACCAGATTTATTTAACTCTTGTGCCGAAGCCATTGGCCACTGTCCCGGTTTAATTGCTGGTGTACCCGTCAAAGACACCATCAAAATTGTCGATGAACAAGGCATAATTCAAGAAACACCGGATAGACGAAAATTGTGGGCAGCACAAACTCCCCAAGGATTTAATGTCAAGTTGTTGAAACAGTGCCACGCTGAAGGAGTCCGTCAAGGTTGGGAAGTAACTGACGACGCTGCTTTATTTGAAAAATGCGGTATTGAAGTGCGAATTGTCGAGGGAGAAGAGACAAATTTGAAGGTGACAACTCCACAAGATTTAGCGATCGCAGAATTTATTCTCACAACTAGAGGCTTTTGAGAAGGGAATAGGTTACAGGTTACAGGGTACAGATTATTCCCTATCACCTGTCACCTCTCCCCTCTCCCCTAATCCCAATACCCAATTTGAAAGTTTCAAACAATATTTTGACAATTTACGATATAATGCCACACACTTATTGATTGTTAGTTGTCATGTACTAATGACCAATGACTAATGACCAATGACAAATAACTAAATGATTACAGCCACAGCGACGAAGATAGAAGCAATTCTTTATTTAAAGGGTAAACCCTTGTCGCTCGGCGAAATCGCCGAGTATGCCGCGTGCGATCGCGCCAGTGTCAAAGAAGGCATAATTGAACTCATGGACAACTATGCCCACCGAGATAGCGCCTTAGAGGTAATAGAAACTCCAGATGGTTATAGTTTGCAACTACGGTCTGATTTTCATGATTTAGTGCAAACGATGATACCAGTAGAATTGGGTGTAGGTGCATTACGGACTTTAGCTGCGATCGCCCTTAATAGTCCCATACTCCAAAGTGACTTGATTAACCTGCGAGGTTCAGGAGTATATCAGCACGTTCCAGAACTCGTAGAACTTGGTTTCATCCGCAAACGCCGAGACAGCGATTCTCGTTCCTACTCACTCCAAGTAACCCCAAAATTTCATCAGTATTTCCAAATCGAACAACTCCCCCAAATACTTGCCACTACACAAAAGGAAGAACAACTAGAACTAGAACTAGAACTAAAGGGAGTAGGGAGTGGGGAGTAGGGAGTGGGGGATTAGCTAGATGGGGATGAGGGGGATGAGGGAGCAGCGGAGGCAAAAGAAGAAGAACTATTCCCCATTCCCCATTCCCCATTCCCCATTCCCCATTCCCCATTCCCCATTCCCCTCCTATTGACTCTATACCAATGATGAATGCGCTACCCTTGTACTATGGTTTAGAGTAGAGTTAGCAATTAAGCTAAATAAAACTGCCAATGGTGTTTAATCCTGACTTTTTGAATGACAACTCCGAGGAACACCCTAATCAACTTCTTTCCGACCACTTTGAGGAATACCCTAATCAGTTACTCAAATATCTACAGCATCAGTCTCCTGATGTTTTAGCTAGGATTGCTCAGTCCGCCAGCCCCGAAATTAAACAAATCATCTCGCAAAATGTCCAAGGGCTAGTAGGAATGCTCCCAGCAGAAAATTTCAACGTGCAAATCACAACAGATCGGGATAACTTAGCTGGACTTCTAGCGTCGGCCATGATGACGGGGTATTTTCTGCGCCAGATGGAGCAGAGAATGCAGTTAGAGCATTTGTCTAATAATCAATAATCAATCATCAATAGTCAAACATTCTGGGACTATTGACCAAATAATTCGTAATTCGTAATTCGTAATTAAACAGGTTAGAGCAACCCACACTGTAAAAATTCAGTGTTTAACAAGACAGTGGAGAGTTCAAGCTTCCATTGATAGCGCACCGTAAAGCCTTCTCTACGAGAGGCTCCCCCAACGCCTAGAGCAAGTCCGCGAGCGCCTTGTAACTACGAATTACGAATTATTCTGACTACTTCTTTTCAGGATAAGCTCCTGATTGGATTTTAAACGTTTGAACTTTACCGCTACGGTTGACTTCGATCGCTAAAACGTCGCCAACTTGGCTGGACTCTACCAGCTTTTGAACTTGGGCTGAGGTTTTGACTGGTTTACCGTTAACTTTTTGAATCACGTCTCCAGGAAGCAGTCCTCCACGCTTGGCTGGGGAATCGTCTGTGACTCCTTTAATCACAATCCCAGCGTCTTGTTGAATATTCAGTTGATTTTCTTGATTAATCTGCTGTTTTCTGGTTGGAGAAAGATCTGCCATGTCAATACCCAAAAAGGGATGTACCACACGCCCTTTGGTAAAAAGTTGATTGGCGATGCGGGCGGCGGTTTCAATGGGGATGGCAAAACCGAGTCCTTGAGCATCAGCGCGAATTGCCGTGTTAACACCAATCACTTCGCCTTGAGCGTTTAACAACGGGCCACCAGAATTACCAGGGTTAATTGCGGCATCAGTTTGGATAAAGCTGACTCGCTTATCTGGGACACCAACCTGAGTGCTAGTGCGATCCGTAGCGCTGATAATGCCGATAGTGACAGTATTATCTAAACCCAAAGGATTGCCAATTGCGATCGCCCATTGTCCTGGTATCAAGTTTTGTGAATTTCCCAGCTTTACTGTTGGTAAATTATCGGCTTTTATTTTCACCACAGCCACATCTGTCACAGAATCTACTCCCACCACCTTCCCCTCTAAAGTCCGACCATCCTTGAGAGTGACTTGTACTGTATCTGTATCGGCTACCACATGAGCGTTAGTGAGCAATTCTCCATTTTCGCTCAAAATGAATCCCGATCCTGTACCGCGCTCAATCCTTTCTTGAGCAATTGGTTGCTCATCCTCTCCAAAGAATCGCCGCAAGAGGGGATTTTTTAATGCGTCAGAGATGGGATTAGCTACTTTGCGAGTGGCATTAATTCGCACTACGGCCGGGCCAACTTTTTGGACTGCCGTCGCAATAAAATTCACGTTATCGCCCCCAGTAGCCTCAACTCCTGCATTAGGAGAATTCGGAACTACGGATTCTGGTGGCAAAGCCATTGTTACATTTTTTAACTGTTGGAAGGAGCGACTTTGTGGCAGCAGATGGCGACTGCCCAACAAACCTGCACCACCGCCAATCACCAGTAAAAACACATAAACCGCCAGTTGCTTTAAGGATAACTTCATAATTGTTTTGCTCAAGGACAGCAATGCAGTTGCTAATTTCTAAGTGTAGTCAAGCTAACGGCAAGTGGACAGATCAATTTACGAATAATTAGGGATTGGGCATTAGGTATTAGGGACTAGGAGATCGAAAGTGGGAACTAAGAAATAGGGACTGGGGACTGGGGACTAGGAGATCGGAAGTAGGAACTAGGAAATAGGGACTGGGGACTGGAGACTAGGAGATCAGAAGTGGGAACTAGGAAATAGGTACTAGAGAAGAGTTTTCTAATATTCAATACCCAGTCCCTAATCCCCAGTCCCTAATCCCCAATCCCCACTCTTCCCATCTAAAATCTAAAGTTAATGCGCTTTTGACGTTTATACATGACTTTACCTTTTCGTCAACTGTTTCTCTGTAGCTTAGTTAGCGCCTTGGGCCTAGTATCCATACTGCCAAACACCAATAGCGCCAATGCTGCTGTGGGTGGCTGCCCAACTCCAGCTTTATCTCGCTTCCAACGCCATAAAGTTGTTCGTGGCGAAACTTTGGAGAGCATAGCGCAGCGCTACAATCTCATTCCTACAACTATTATCGGCATGAATCCAGCTTTGCAGAACGGTGCGATGCCTGCGGCGGGTTCCACCTACGCAGCCGTTGGTAGTGTACTTCAAATTCCTCCCTACAATGGGATTGTAGTCGAAGTACCTCGTGGTCAAACTTGGCGACAAGTGGCGGCACAATACAAAGTTCGTGCTGATAGTCTTTTTGAGGTGAATGGTTGCCAACAAGACCCCAGAGTTGTGTTTGTTCCGGGGGTAAATTGGTCGCCAAATGGTGTTGTAACTAAATCTCCTTTACCTGCTGATACAGGAACACAAAACCCTGCATCCCTGTCTGGATATCCCTTGGCGCAAGTGGTAACTGTGGGATTACCTTACGGCTGGCAAATTAATCCTGCAAATGGTGAAGTTTTCTTTCACAGTGGTATTGACTTATTAGCACCAGTGGGTTCTGAGGTGCTGGCGATCGCGCCTGGAACCGTAGCCTTTGCCAACGACCAAGGTTCTTATGGCAAGTTGGTCATTATCAACCACAGTGGCGGACTCCAAAGCCGCTACGCCCAGCTTGACAGTATCAAAGTTACCGTCGGTCAGCAACTAAAAGAAGGAGACTTACTAGGAACAGTAGGCACTAGTGGAAGACCAACTTCCACTCAACCGCATCTCCATTTTGAAGTGCGTTCTACCTCATCTCTGGGTTGGGTCGCGCAAGATCCCAAGGGTTATTTAAAGAAATGAGGTTTGTTTTTAAACGCAGAGGAACGCCGAGGGAAGCGCAAAGGTTTCGCAAAGGAAATCTCTGTGTTCCTCTGCGGAACCTTTGCGATCCTTTGCGTTAAAAAAAGGATGCTATATTTTCGCTAGATTTGACGATGTGCATTCCTGCCTCTGCAAACCTTTTAAACGCTGCATCTGCCTGTTCTGTGTAGTCCACAACACCAGGGACAACAACAGGAGAAGTGCAATCTTCTAGTAGATAGATTTTTTTCGCAAGGTTAGCATCTACCTGTTTAATTTCTGTTAATAAATCATCAATTGTCCAGGCTACACAATGACTTTTAGCTTGACCACCAATAATAACAACATCAAATTCTAAAAGTTGTTTAATCAGGCGCGTATTCTTTTGAGCAAGTGGACGTTTTTCAAAATCTTCCAACACCTCTGGACGTAAGATAGAATAGTTTTCTGTTAAAGGATTTTCACCTTTGATTTCAAATTGCGTCTGACTCTGACGCGCAATACCGTGGAAAAATATCGCTTCTTCTACGGATGAAACTAAAGCATGACCAATACCCCCCAACATAGAATGATAAGGCCAAATTGTGAGGGGATATTTAACGTCTTGACTGAGTTGCTTAACGTAATGGTAAGCGTGTTTTTCTAATAATTCATAATCCCCATTAGTAACACTGTTAGCAACGGCTGGGTTAACTTTCCAAATACCTTGTTCAATATCTAATGGTGTGATGCTAGTCGCTGCTGGAGTGGGATGTTCTCCGGCGGCGTTAACCCAAAAGATCGGATGGAAGATTTGGGTTGCTGTGTGAGTATCTAGAGTAGGTACAATTTTTGTAATTACCCCCAAGTTTCGATAGATAAACTCACATAATCTGACGTTATCATCCACCGCCGCATTACCGGATTCTCCACCTACAAATAATTCAAAACCAGGAATGCAAAAGGTGTTTTGGACATCAATTAATAGTAGGCAAATACGGGTTTTATCTAAAGATGCTGGTTTGATATCGTGTTGTTTTGCCCAGATTTCAGCTTCGGCAGCACGTTCTTGGTAAGGTACACGTGAAATTTCGCCGACCTGATCGGATTTAAAGTGCAGAGGAATGGATAGTTGGGTTGTTTCTTGGGTGTTCATCTAAAATCTGTAATTATTTTCTAATTATTAAGCTTGCCTTAGTTAAAAATAATATTTTACAAAATTTTTACTACAATATTCCCCTTCCTTCTTTACTGTGCAAAAATGCAGCAATTTGTGCGGCTGACTTCAATTTAACAAGCTGTTGACATCCCAAATGCGGACATTGCAGGTAAAACATATCTATAACAACATCTGAGTGATTCCGTTTTTCACGTAAGACCATAGGCACATGATGTATGGGGCATAGTACATCGCTATTTTCTACCTTCAAATGCTGTCTAACACGATCAACCACTGTAATTTGGATATTTTTAGGTGTAAAACTCTGACTTAGTTCGGCATTTGATAACTTAAGTTCAAAGACATTTGCTTTGTGCATTAAACCAATATCCTGCGTAGAAAAATTCTGTGTACCTCTACATTGAGTATTTGCATGATTGTAATAGCCAATACACGACCAGAAAAAGTCATTTAACATCAATAAACTGCCGTCAGGTCGATTTTTATGTTGTAAAAACATTGGTCTGCCACACCCGCATTGCTTTTCAAGAACAACTTGCCCCATGTGAAACTGAAGTATGTGAGCTTTATCATTGTTCAAGAATGATGTTTCATATCTATCAGGATTTTTTACTTGTTCGGCTACGACTTCCTCAGTTTTAGCCTTTTGCCACTGTTCAAACTTATCCTCACGTTGTTTTTTTAACTCTTGGAGTTTCTCTAGCTCAGTTCGCTTTAGCAGTCCATCACGCGCCCGCTTTTTCTCAAGTTCCGTTTCCTCAAGGTCAATATTCTTGATGTCAATTTGAATATTTACAGTAACAGGCGTTGGACTCGGTGTAACCTGGTTTTCTCTGGCTCTCTCTTGCACAACCTCATCAACAACTCTAGCAATATAGTTTTTGGTTACTTGATTGACAGTGCGGATTGCCTTCATAACAATAGCTCCAGCACTAAAAATTGCTTCGATAAATCCCATATTTCTGCTTTGTCAATAGGTTTTTCATTTACTAGGGTTCCCTAAAGCCTAAGAGGATTGTTGCTTTCTCCATTTTTTTTCTATGCGAATCGTCCAAAAAAGGCACTAGCTGTGGCAATCTGGGAAACAGAGATTTATTAAATCTGATATTTGAGCAACAGCAAATTTACCTAATCAGGTTATGCAAACTCTGCCCGCAGTAGACACTTCAAATCCCACATCAAGTCAAGACACCTTTGATACAACCATCAAGCGGCGTAAAACCCGTCCCGTAAAGGTGGGAAATGTCACCATTGGCGGTGGCTACCCCGTTGTGGTGCAGTCAATGATTAACGAAGACACCCTTGATATTGATGGTTCCGTGGCTGGTATTCGTCGTCTGCACGAAATTGGCTGCGAAATTGTCCGCGTCACAGTGCCAAGTATGGCTCATGCTAAAGCTTTAGCCGAAATTAAACAAAAATTAATTAAAACTTACCAAGACGTGCCAATTGTGGCTGATGTCCATCACAATGGGCTGAAAATCGCCGTGGAAGTCGCCAAGCACATTGAGAAAGTACGGATTAATCCGGGCTTGTATGTGTTTGAAAAACCAAACATCAATAGAACTGAATATACTAAAAGCGAATTTGACGAAATTGGCGATAAAATCCGCGAAACCTTAGAGCCTCTGGTAGTTTCCTTGCGCGAGCAAGGGAAATCGATGCGAATTGGGGTAAATCACGGTTCCCTTGCTGAAAGGATGCTATTTACTTACGGTGATACCCCCGAAGGAATGGTGGAATCCGCTATAGAATTCATCCGCATTTGTGAATCTTTGGATTTCCGCAACTTGGTAATTTCCATGAAAGCCTCAAGAGTACCAGTGATGGTAGCCGCCTATCGCCTCATCGCCAAGCGCATGGATGACCTGGGTATGGATTATCCGTTACATTTAGGCGTTACGGAAGCCGGTGATGGCGAATACGGGCGAATTAAATCTACCGCTGGTATTGCTACCTTACTTGCTGATGGCATTGGCGATACCATTCGCGTCTCACTTACAGAAGCACCAGAAAAAGAAATTCCCGTTTGCTACAGCATTCTCCAAGCTTTGGGATTGCGAAAAACGATGGTGGAATACGTTGCTTGTCCTTCCTGTGGACGCACTTTGTTTAACCTAGAGGAAGTGCTGCACAAAGTTCGGGAAGCAACTAAACACTTAACTGGTTTGGATATTGCAGTTATGGGTTGTATTGTCAATGGCCCCGGAGAAATGGCAGATGCCGATTATGGCTATGTTGGCAAAACACCTGGTTACATTTCTTTGTACCGTGGCCGAGAAGAAATTAAAAAAGTCCCAGAAGATAAAGGTGTAGAGGAATTAATTAACCTCATTAAGGCAGATGAACGCTGGGTAGAACCATAAAGGGGCATTGGGCATTGGGTATTCTCCCCCTGCCCCCTGTTCCCCCCTCACTCCCTATTCCCAAAAATTTTGTATCTTTTAATCACCAAGTTCGCCGGATTGTCAAGTATTTTGTTTAAATTAGAAATACATGCTTGGTCTGTACAGTGGTTGCCTGTGTTAGATTGAGCATACTGACTATAAATTTTCCCTCTGA
>JBGTMK010000018.1:0-8056 GCA_041743605.1 Nostoc sp. | reverse complement strand
AGTCTTGGGCATACAATATGTGCAATGTCAGGGGAATTTCTATGTTAACCAAAACCCTTAACATGTCGCCCAAGTCCTCATCTTCAAGGCACTCCCCCGTGATTACAGAAGCTCAGACTTCAGCCGGAGGCAAGTCTGAGTAGTTCGCTTTGCCTGCAAGGATAACAGATACGCTTTAGCTTGCTTCCCCAGCCCCTGACAAATTTTGAGTCTGGTTACAGTGTCACCTACGCTATATTTACCCCAAGTAGTAATTTTGTAATTAGTAAAAGATAGCACTTTAAACTACGTAAACTTAATTAGCGTAGGCGTAGTTAGCCGCAGGCATTGCTCTTGAGGAAAAACTTTTTGGTTTACTGATTCTAAAGGGTGCGATCGCATCGGCATTGTAATCATAAACTCTGTTCCCTGACCAGGTGCTGAAATGCACGTTATTTGACCACCATGTTTAGAAACAATAATTTCCTGGCTAATCGACAAGCCTAAACCCGTGCCTCTACCTACGGGTTTTGTGGTAAAGAAGGGGTCGAATAAGCGATCGCGTACTTCCTCTGTCATACCGGGGCCAGTATCACCAATCCAAATAGTCACAAACTCATTGTCAGTTACTTCGGTGCGAATCCGAATCGTGCTGCGGCAAAAGTAAATTTCTTGGGGCGATCGCTCTTTGTCATACTCCTCCAAAGCATCAATTGCGTTCGTCAATAGATTCATAAACACTTGGTTGAGTTGTCCTCCATAACACTCTACAAGCGGTAGGTCGCCATAGTCTTTAACGAGTTGAATGCCTAGTTGGTTAGAGCTAGCTTTGAACCGATTGTGCAAAATCAGCAGGGTGCTATCTAACCCAGCGTGAATATCGACCGGCTTCATTTGAGCTTCATCCACGCGAGAAAAAATCTGTAACGACTGAATAATCTCGCGGATGCGGTCAGCCCCAACCTTCATCGAACTCAGCAATTTAGGTAGGTCTTCACTGAGAAATGCTAAATCTATCGCCTCAGTCAGCTTTTGAATTTCAGGTAACGGTGAGGGAGTGTACTTAGCATAGAGGTTCAAGAGGTCGAGCAAGCCTTGGGTATATTCATAGGCGTGAGTCAAATTCCCATAGATGAAGTTGATGGGATTATTAATTTCATGGGCGACACCCGCCACCAATTGTCCCAGACTGGACATTTTTTCACTATGAACCAGTTGGCTTTGAGTTTCTTGAAGTTGGCGAAAGGCAAGTTCTAGCCGATTGGCTTGTTCTCGATAACGTGCTTCTGATTCTTGCAATGCTTGTTCTGTACAAATACGCTCTTGGATTTCCTGTTGCAGCAGATGATTAGATTGTCCAAGTGCAGCCGTCCTTTCTTCCACCCGTTCTTCTAACTCAGATGTCAGTTTTAAAAGGGCGTTCTCTGCCTTAGTTCGTTCTTGAATCTCCTGTTCCAGATGCACATTTTGTTCTTGCAGTCTCTTAGTAAGGTTCCGGATGCTTAAATGGATTTTGACACGGGCTAAAACCTCTTCATGCTGAAGCGGCTTAGTGATATAATCCACCGCCCCAAGATTCAACCCTCTGACCTTATCCACCGTTTCAGAAAGCGCCGTCATAAAGATTACGGGGATATCTTTAGTTGATTCTTGAGCTTTCAAATGCTGACAAGTTTCAAACCCATCCATACCAGGCATGAGTACATCTAACAAAATTAGATCGGGGAGAGCATATTCGACCTGTTCAATTGCATCCTCGCCATCCTGCGCCACTAAAACTTGGAAGCCAGAATCAGCCAAGAAATCGAATAACACTCCTAAATTTGTCGGGTTGTCATCAACGATTAAGATAATGCCATTTTCAATGTTGGAAATACTCATTAATTTACCCCTATATTTTTTAGAATTTCACGAATTTTTTTAACTTGAAAACCTTTAGCTAATTGACGCAACTCTAAAGAAAAAGGTGCATATTTAACATCCACTTCTTCCAAGTGAGTAACTCGCTCCACAATCCCTTTGAGATCGCCTTTCATTGCTAAATTCAACAGAATCCCAATTTCGTCTGCGGAGGGAGCCACCAATGAGTGCTGAGAATTTTCTTCTTTGTTACCTTTATATACTTGAGTTTCCCCATCATCATAAATCCATTCCAGTTCTAAGTGATGCCGTAACTTTTCTAAAAGCTCTGTTATGCGGATGGGCTTAGGTAGAAAATCATTGCAACCTGCCTCTCTACTTTTGTTGAGATCGAAATCAAAAACACTGGCAGAAGTGCCAATCACAATCACATTCTTTAGTTCAGGCGATCGCCTAATGCGACGTGTAGTTTCAAAGCCATTCATTTGAGGCATCATCAAGTCCATTAAGATACAATCTGGATTTAATTCAAATGCCTTATTGAGACAATCTTGACCATCTACTGCTTCGATCATTTCAAATCCTAAAGGTGATAGCATCTTGACTAAAATTGCCCGATTTTCTAGTCTGTCATCTGCCACGATAACCTTCCGCTTATCGCCTTTAAAACTTTGGATATTTCTTTGCTCTTTTTTGATAACATCAGCGTATTTAGAAACTTCGGGTAAATCTAAATCAAAGAAGAAAATGCTCCCTTTTCCTAAGTTACTCTTTACCTGGATTTCGCCACCCATCATCTGAACTAATTGGCGGGTAATTGCCAGTCCTAATCCCGTTCCTTCTGCTTTGCGATTGTGTTCTCCTACCTGCTGGAACGGCAAAAATATCTCTTCTAATTGCTCTGGTGCCATGCCAATTCCTGTATCTTCCACCTGAAACCGAATTTTACCTTCCTGATAGCCGACTTTGAAAGCCACGCCTCCAGTTTCAGTAAACTTAACGGCATTACCCAGTAAATTAATCAAAGCTTGCCGCAACCGTTTTTCATCAGCTTTGACACCTATAGGAAGTTGAGTAATCTGTTCAAAAATTAAGCAAATACCTTTTTGTTCGGCGCGGATACGGCAGATTTCGGCAATGCCTTCGAGAAAATCTAGGAAATGAAAATCCGTTAGGTGGAGTTCCATTTTTCTCGCTTCAATTTTAGAGAGGTCTAAAATGTCATTAATCAGGTTCAAGAGGTGGTCGCCACACTGATGAATAATATTCACACCATCTTTTTGTGAGTTAGTTAAACTTTTCTCACGCTTGAGGATTTGGGCGTAACCCAAAATGCCATTAAGTGGTGTTCTCAGTTCATGGCTCATGTTGGCAAGAAAATCACTTTTAGCACGGTTGGCTGATTGGGCGATTTCTTCTGCTTTTTGCAGATGCACATTTTTTTCTTGTAACTCTAAAGTTCGCTCTTGTACTTTGGCTTCTAAGTTAGCGTTGGCTAATTTTAAGTCTTTATAAAGACGAGCATTTTCAATGGAAATCGCTGCTTGAGAAGATAACAGTTGTAATACTTCTAAGCGATCTGATGTAAATGCGCCAATGGTAAGATTATTTTCTAAATAAAGGATGCCACTAAATTTTCCTTGATGGATGAGCGGTGTACATAAAACCGATTTGGGTTGATGGGTGGCGATGTATGTATCTGTAGTAAATGTTCCTTCGCAAGTTGCATTGCTGAGAACAACATTTTCTTTAGTTCGGGCTACATACTTAATCAGTGAAATTGGTAGCTGCTGACTGGTTGATACTGAAATTCCTTGTAGCACAGTTACATCATTTTTGTCTACTGTTCCTGATGCTTCTATTTGTAAGTCTCCTGATTTTTCTAAAATTAGGTAGCCTGTTTGAGCGCCAGCATTTTCTAGCACAATTGTCATTAATTTAGCCAACAATTTGCTCAAAACTATTTCTCCAGAAAGGGCTTGAGATGCTTTCATAACTGTGGCTAAATCCAGCGAGTCTGAAGCATTTTCACCCGTATAGCTTATCATCCGAGTCGCGTTCGTACTGACGGTTTCTCGCTTTGATATCCGAAATAGTTGAGGATATCTTTTTTCCAAGTCTTTGACTTTTGCCTTCGCTCCCCAGCAACCATATCCATAGTAGGCATCGTTGAGATAGGTATTAGCAACTTTCTCTCTGCCACAAGCAAAATAGAACTCTGCTGCTAGTTCTGACGCTAGGGCTTCTTCTTGAATATATCCATGTTCTCTGGCTCCAGTTATTGCTCGGTCGTAAAACGTGATCGCTTTGGCATCTTGTCGCAACACTCGTGCCTTTTCTGCTTCCACGAGATCGTATTTATGCTGATAGTTGGCAGGAGAATGTAACGCCCATTGCTTCATTTTTTTCTGCTGCGCTATCACTTGCCTGAAATATTGTTGGCGGTCGCTTTTTGATGAGGTGGGATACAAAGCTAGGAGAGTCAGAGAGGAGTAAAACTTATGTTCGGCTCTGTACATCAACCCTCGTCCACCTTGTTCGTATTTTTCTGCCAGCAAGGCATCCTCAGCAGCGCGATCGTAATTTTTAAATAAATAACCTAGAATCAGTTTAGAAACATAGATAGGATAAATAGCCATATAATTATTACTATTTATCAGAATTGGCAACATTTGATTTTCATCAAAACTTTCGCCAATTAATCGATATGGTTCCGATGTTTTCTTAATTAAATTCAAACCTGTTTGTCGAACTATCTGAGCATAGATAATTTGAAATTCTTGTTTAGTTCTTTGCATTAAAGCAATATAATGCGCCTGTTTTTGGAGAGCTATTTCTAGATTTTCACCGATAAAAAACAAATGCGTACAATAAAAACAAGCCGAATAAGAAGCATATTCTAAATCTCCTGTTTCTAGCCCTCTTTGGACACCCTCAATTAACGGTTCTATAGTATTAATAGCTGGCTCTTTCCAATGCCTGATAAAATAATTAAATGTTTCATAGATTTTCGCCGTCATCTCCTTAGCATTGAATTGATTTAACAGCTTTAAGCCTAGCTGACCAAATTGATAGCCAGAATCCATGTCTTCAAAAGCGCCACATAGGAACATTCCATAAAGTACATACGCATAAGCTGACAGAGGAGAGTTTCCATCTTTAAGACAGAGATTGGTCATTTTAAAAACGACCTGGGGATAAAGTTCGGGTGCTGCAATATAAACCGGAGGAATCAAATTTATCAAAACTCGCAATGCAGCTAATTTATAAACATCAGTCATTTCTGGCAATTCTATTAAATCCTCAATCCTTTTTCCTCCTAAATTCAATCTAGTCAGTCTTGTTGGGGATTTCGCTGCTAAAGGCAACCCTAGCATTTTCAGCACTTGCATTCCGGTATTTAACGCAGCTTGCATTTGGTTCTTAGCAATATAAAACTGCATTTTTGTCTCGTATACCTGGACTCGATCGAGCAGGGTTTTTGCTTGTGATAAAACTACATCAGAAAGCATTTCTGCTCGCTCGAAGTTAGTGTTGAGAAATTCTACTGCTGCTGTTTCTACGTAGAGATTGAGTGTCATGTCATACTGATACTTCCAACTATCTGCTGCAAGAAGTTCCAAACCTACATTTAAATATTTAACAGATGATTCATACGCTGTTGCTGCTTTTGCTTTCTGTCCAGCTATAAGATTGAGTTGAGCCAGTCTATCTTTTTGAGGCTGTTGGGTAATGAATTCAGCACCAACATTTAATTGGTTGACAATTTCAAAAATGTTTTCTTCAATGTCCGTTTCCGAGGTATGTTTTAGTAGCAATTCACCGATTTTTAGGTGAGTTTGTTTTTTCTGGTCATCTGGAATGAGAGAATAAGATGCTTGCTGCACCCGGTCGTGTAAGAACTTATAGGTGATGGGTGATGGGGGCTGGTTAATGTGCGATCGTCTATTCTCAGTCTCCATTTGTTCTGAGTCGAAAACGAGCGGTGTTTTGTAGGAATTATTGAGGGGCAGAACCAAACCTGATTGCAGAGCTTCCCACAAATCTGCTGCTGTTTCTGACTGAGTTGTTTTATTAATAATCGCCAATATATCTAAAGTAAATTTGTCTCCAATGCAGGCAGCAAACTTTAATACATTCTGGGTTTTTTCAGATAGCTTTTGAATTTGACTGACCATCAATTCAACGACATTATCAGTTATATTAACTCCCTGAATAAACTCAATATTCCATTGCCAAAAACTGCGTTCAAAGTCAAAGGATAACAAGTTATCCTGATAAAGAGATTTGAGTAACTGAGTTAAGAAAAAGGGGTTGCCTTGGGTTTTTGTAAAAACTAACTCAGCTAGCGGTTTTACCTTTAAAACTTCACTACGAAGAGTATCGGCTACTAACTGGTTGACATGATCGCTATCCAAAAGCTGGAGGATAATGTTATTTACGATCGCACCAGTCTGTTGAATCTCCTCCAAGGTCTGAATCAAGGGATGAGTGGCACTGACTTCGTTATCTCGATACGCACCAATTAGCAATAGATATTGGCTATCTGGGTCGGTCATAATTAACTGGATAAGCTTGAGGGAAGCTGAATCCGCCCACTGTAAGTCATCCAGAAACAAAACTAGCGGATGTTCGGGTTGACTAAATACATGAATGAATTGTTGAAACACGCGATTAAATCGGTTTTGTGATTCTGATGACCCTAATTGAGGAACTGCTAGCTGCGGGCCAATAATCCGTTCTAATTCAGGAATAACGTCTATAATTACTTGAGTATTGGAGCCGAGGGCATATATTAATTTTGATTTCCAAACGGCAATTTGGTCATCGGTTTCTGTTAGCAATTGCCGCATCAAATCTTGGAATGCTTGAATTAAGGAAGCAAAAGGAATATTCCGCTTGAACTGGTCAAATTTACCGGAGATAAAATAACCGCGCTGGCGCACAATCGGTTTGTGAACTTCGTAAACTAAGCAAGATTTACCGATGCCTGAGTAACCAGAAACTAGCATCATTTCTGTACTACCAGAACTGACGCGATCGAATGCTTCTAACAAAGTAGCAACTTCTATTTCCCGTCCGTAGAGTTTTTGCGGGATGGAAAATTGGCTGTATGAATCTAGTTGACCGACAAGAAAGTGGGAAATCTCGCCATCCGTCTGTAACTGAGTCAGACAGGTTTCTAAATCGGCTTTTAGTCCTAGAGAACTTTGATATCTATCTTCAGCAGTTTTAGCTAACAATTTCATGACAATATCAGAAACTGCTGAAGGAATTTTGGGATTGAACTCTTGAGGCGCTATTGGTGTTTTGGCAATATGGCAATGAACAAATTCCAGAGGGTCAGCCGCATTAAAGGGCAGTGAACCTGTCAGCATTTCATAAAAGGTAACACCTAAAGAATAGAAGTCGGTACGGTAGTCAATTGACCGATTCATTCGTCCGGTTTGCTCCGGTGACATATAGGCAAGAGTGCCTTCTAGTAAATTGGGATTGCTGATGCTTTGATTTTCTTTTTCTAACCGCGATGCAATACTGAAGTCGATAATTTTAACTTGCCCGGTTTCTGGGTTAATAACGATATTGTCAGGTTTAATATCTTTATGAATAATTTTGGCTTGATGCAGTTGAGTCAGAGTGGATGCTAGCTGAATGGCTATTGTGAGAAATTCGGTTAATGATAATTGGCGATCGCTAATATACTTTTTCAGAGATTCTGCACCAAAGTCTGCCAAAATGAGGGCTAGACCGTTATGATGATTTTCTAAAGCTAGAGACTTGACAATTCCTTCTATATCTACTAATCTCTGTGAGATTTTATATTCATGTCTGAGTCGGGTTAGTTCTTCGAGGCTAGGATACTCAGCTTTCAAGGCTTTAACGATCGCAAGAGTTTGATCTGACTGCTTGGAAGCGCGATAAATAACGGTATTGACACCTTCATACAGAGCTTCAATAAAGTTGTAACTGGGAAGAACAGGTATCATTTTTCTAAGCCTAAGTATTAGGATGGACTGGGTATGAGGCTAATAAACGTTATTCACCACTGTCAAATAAAAGGACATTCAGGTGTTGTATTTAGCATTCCCAGCCAGTCCAAAAGTTTTATAAGACTAAATAAAGCTCAACATTTGGAAATATAAGTTTGCACTTAGTGAGAAAAATTGCACAACATTTCCTCAAAACAAGGTTTGTGCAAGATTTTTCTCCAATCGCG
>JBGTMK010000017.1:0-3522 GCA_041743605.1 Nostoc sp. | reverse complement strand
ACGGCTTTGAGTGGTTGAATGCACTCGCTCCACAGGTGCAGGAATTTTTGTTGAACTTGGTGCTGGAAGTTGTAAATAATTACGATGTGGATGGTGTTCAAGGAGACGATCGCTTCCCAGCATTCCCCTGTGAAGGTGGCTATGATCAGGTAACTGTAGCACGGTATCATCAGCAATTTGATCGCAATCCACCACAGAACCCCAAGGATAGGCAATGGTTACAGTGGCGTGCAGATATTTTGACTGACTTCTTGGCGAATCTTTACCGGGAGGTAAAAGCGGTGAATCCTAATTTATTAGTAGCGATCGCACCCAATATCCATGATTGGGCATTCCAGGAATATCTGCAAGACTCACCCGCATGGCTGAAGCGGGGAATAGTTGATATGATTCAGCCGCAGATTTATCGCCGTGACTTTAGGAGTTATCAGGCGATCGCTGATAAACTAGTAAACCAGCAGTTCACAGATGCGACACTGCCGAAGTTAGCACCGGGAATACTGATGAAGCTTGGCAGTTATTGTATTAGTCCAGAATATCTGGTGCAAGTAATTGAATACAATCGCCAACTTGGCATTCAAGGAGAGGTATTCTTTTTTTACGAAGGTTTACGCGAGAATAATAATACCCTCGCTAAAGTTTTGCGAAATGACCCCTATGCTAAGTCTGCATTATTTCCCACTCTGTCAGATTTGAGTGTGGGTAGCGTGATTAACAAGAGGACATCTTCAATTTGGCAACGGTTGTTAAAAAAGATTTTTTAAGGAAAAATGCGCGTGGAATCTCAATTATCGGTGGAACAGGTAATTAAAACTCTAAAAGAAGATTTACCAACACTTTTTGAAAAAGATATTTCTTATGATATTTATACAGACGATATCTACTTTAAAGACCCAGTAAATACATTCAAATACAAATTTAACTATCGCATTATATTTTGGACTTTGCGATTTCACGCTCGGCTATTTTTTACCCAAATTTACTTTGATGTACATGAGGTTTATCAGTCAGCCGAAGACACAGTTTTAGCAAAGTGGACGGTGCGGGGAGTGTTACGCGTTCCTTGGAAAGCAGGTTTGCTTTTTAATGGCTATTCAACGTATAAACTAAATCAAGATAATTTGATATACGAACATATTGACACATGGGATCGTAAACCTGGGGAGATTTTACGGCAGTTTTGGCAAAGGGGGGAGATGACTAATTAGCTATTACAAAAATGACCTTTACTTTTAACTCAGACATTTACAGTCACTTACTGTCTCAACATCAACCTCGGATTATCAAGACAGAAGAGGAAAACGAGAAGTTTTTAGAGACTGTTGAAAAATTGCTTTCTCGTTCTCATTTGACTCCTGAAGAAGATGCTTTGTTGGAATTATTGGTAAAACTGATTGAAAATTTTGAAGATAAGCATTATCAGCTTAATGTTTCAACACCTCAATCAAGACTCAAGCATTTGATGGACGCTAGGAGTTTAGTACAAGCTGATTTGGTAGAAATTCTTGGTTCGAGGGAGATTGTTGCTAAAGTAATTAATGGCGAGTTAGAAATCACCAAAGAAGAAGCTGAGGCTTTGGGAAAATTTTTTCATATTAATGCAAGTTTGTTTATTCGTTGATTTTCTTTTCCCTATACCTCCAAATCTCGACAAAACCCTCAGAGTGCTTAGTCTTTGAGGGTTTTGTTATGTGAAAAATACCAATCTAAAATTTACCAGTTAAACGCTTTTTTGATGCCATAAGCTGCCAACCCTATAACAGCACCAGCTGCTACAACTGGAGCTGCCCCAATACCAATCGCAACACCAGCAGCAGGAGCGAGTACACCAATACCCCCTAGTGTAGCCGCAGCGCCACCTCCTAGGACAGCACCACCTGCTGCAAATCCTGCTGCTTCTCCAAAATTATTGTCATCATTTTTTGTACTCATTATTAACACCTCAATGTTTTCTGTATCTATTCTATATAGCAGTATCTTTTTTATCCAATAGTATTCTTACTGTACTGAAGATATTTTTTTATGAACCAACAAAATCTTTGGTGTATAAACACTCTGAGGGTTTTACTGTAGGGAGGCGAGTTAAACCAATAATGTTTTCCCACCAATTGGTTGATGATATAAAGTCATTAGCTGGTTAGCATTTAAAGTTTCTATGGCATAAGCTTTTCCTGTTAAGTCGCTGAATTCTACTTCAAAAACTCCAGGTTCATATTCTTCTACAATCGTTCCTACTTGACCGCGATGCAATCCCATTTCTGGTAAGTCTTCGGTTAGGGCAACCACATCTAATAATTTCATTGGTATTACCTCATTGCTTAGATTACATAACAGGTGACTAGGCGGGGGAAGTTTTCATTATTACGCACTATCCAAACACTTTGAATAATTGCTTGTTTATCTGAACGATTCAGGGGAAAATCAATGATATATTTTTGACCGGATGAATTTCTTTTACCAGGGATAGCATCATGATTTACTACTGCTTGTAAAAGGATTGCTTTTAATTCTTCTGCATCATCTAAATTTAAGTCTAGTGCAGATTTAAATACACGGGCTTTGTGTTTTCCCTCTGGATGTTCTGGGTTGAGACAGTAACCCGCAATTTTATCTGTTTCAACGATCGCACATTCAGGGTTAGGAAGTTTCATAATAGGGTTGCTACAACCTTCTCCGCTTTTTTGCCTGGATATGACCCTCTACTTGCAAAAGACTAAGATTTCACCGCCGGATACTGCTTCAAAACCTGCTTTAAATATTGCCCAGTATAAGACCTGGGATTTCTTGCAACTTCCTCCGGTGTTCCCACAGCAATTAATTCTCCGCCTTTATCGCCACCTTCTGGCCCCAAATCTATCACCCAGTCAGAACAACGAATTACATCTAAGTTGTGTTCGATTACTAAAATTGAATTACCTTTATCTACCAATCGTTGCAACACATCTAACAATTTGTGGACATCGTAAAAAGATAACCCCGTTGTCGGTTCATCAATTAAATAAAGCGTCTTTCCTGTGGCGCGTCGAGATAATTCTGTTGCCAATTTCACCCGTTGCGCTTCACCACCAGATAAGGTAGTCGCAGGTTGTCCTAGTTGGACATAACCCAACCCGACATCAAATAAAGTTTGCAAACGCGCGATCGCTTTGGGAATATTCTGGAAAAAGTCTAAGCTTTCCTCAACTGTCATTCTCAGTACATCAGAAATTGACTTATCTTTGTACTTCACTTGCAAAGTCTCGCGGTTGTATCTAGCACCCTTACAAATTTCGCATTGCACGTAAACATCCGGGAGAAAGTTCATTTCAATAACATTCACACCCTGTCCGCTACAAGCTTCACAACGTCCACCTTTAACGTTGAAGGAAAATTGTCCAGGTTTGTAACCCCTAGCTTTGGCTTCTACTGTTTGGGAAAATACATCTCGAATGGCATCGAAAATTCCTGTGTAAGTTGCAGGGTTAGAACGTGGTGTGCGTCCAATGGGAGATTGATCGATAACGATCGCTTTATCAATCGCAT
>JBGTMK010000016.1:0-6902 GCA_041743605.1 Nostoc sp. | reverse complement strand
TAAAACACAATCTGGTGATTTCCCTGAAATACAAGGGTAAAAACCGTCAGCCTCTGATCACCGCCTTAAAGCGAGTGAGTAAGCCTGGCTTGCGTGTTTACTCCAATCGAAAAGAATTACCAAGAGTACTAGGCGGCATTGGCATTGCCATTATTTCTACATCCAGTGGTATTATGACTGACCGCGAAGCGCGGCGTCAGAACTTGGGTGGCGAAGTGCTTTGTTACGTTTGGTAGTCATTGGTCATTAGTCATTTGTCATTTGTGAAAGACAAAGGACAAAGGACAAAGGACAAATAACAAAGGACAAAAAGTCATGTCTCGTATTGGTAAACGTCCAATTACTATTCCCGCCAAAGTTCAAGTGGCGATCGATGGTACGAAAATTGTGGTGAAAGGCCCGAAAGGAGAACTTTCTCGCACTCTCAGAGATAATGTCTCACTCTCTCAAGAGGGGGAAATATTACACGTAAATCGTCGGGATGAAACTCGGACATCGAAGCAATTGCACGGCTTGAGCCGCACTTTAGTTGCCAACATGGTCGAGGGAGTTTCCCAAGGTTTTCAGCGCCGTTTGGAAATCCAAGGTGTTGGTTACAGGGCACAAATTCAAGGGCGTAACCTAGTTTTAAACATGGGTTATAGCCATCAGGTGCAAATTGAACCACCAGAAGGAATTCAATTTGCTGTAGAAGGTACCACTAACGTCATTGTCAGTGGCTATGACAAAGAAATCGTAGGTAACACAGCCGCCAAAATTCGTGCTGTTCGTCCACCAGAACCTTACAAAGGTAAAGGTATTCGCTATGCCGGTGAAGTGGTCAGACGGAAAGCTGGTAAGACTGGTAAGGGTGGTAAGAAGTAGAAATGAAACTTACTCGTAGAGAATCAAAAAATCGTCGTCATCGACGCGTTCGTGGCAAAGTTATTGGCTCCCCAGAACGTCCGCGTTTAGCGGTGTTTCGTTCTAATGAGCATATTTATGCCCAGTTAATTGATGATACTCAGCATCAAACCATCGTGTCCGCATCGACCTTAGAACCAGATTTGAAATCTAGTTTAGCGTCATGTGCAAACCGCGACGCATCGGCGCAAGTTGGGAAGTTGATCGCAGTGCGATCGCTAGAAAAAGGCATCACCAAAGTAGTCTTTGACCGTGGTGGTAACTTATATCATGGGCGTGTCAAGGCACTAGCTGATGCAGCCCGTGAAGCTGGTTTAGATTTCTAAAGTCATTAGTCATTGAGTCATTAGTCATTAGTCATTGGTCATTAGTGAATAAACAAAGGACAAATGACAAAGGACAAAGGACAAAAGACAACTGACAACTGACAAATGACGTTCACCAGAGCATAAATTATGGCAACAGAGCGTAAAAGTAGAACAAAGCGTGCCAAAAAAGAAGAAACCACTTGGCAAGAGCGGGTTATCCAAATCCGCCGCGTAAGTAAAGTGGTCAAAGGTGGTAAAAAACTCAGCTTCCGAGCGATCGTTGTCGTTGGTAACGAACGCGGTCAGGTTGGTGTTGGAGTAGGCAAAGCCTCAGATGTAATTGGCGCCGTCAAAAAAGGCGTAGCCGATGGCAAAAAACACCTCATTGATATCCCAATCACCAAATCCAACTCCATCCCCCATCCTATTGATGGTGTCGGTGGTGGTGCAAAAGTAATTATGCGTCCAGCCGCACCTGGTACTGGGGTAATTGCGGGTGGTGCTGTGCGAACTGTGTTGGAATTAGCAGGAGTTCGTAACGTTTTAGCCAAGCAACTAGGCTCAAACAATCCGCTCAATAATGCTAGAGCCGCAGTTAATGCCTTATCTACACTGCGTACCCTTTCTGAAGTCGCCGAAGATCGCGGTATTCCTATTCAAAATCTCTACATCTAATTTAGTCATTAGTCATTGGTCATTAGTCATTAGTGAATAACAAAGGACAAATGACAAATGACAAACGCCCCTACGGGTTCGCCAGTTACTCATGGGGGAGACCCCCATCGCTCTTAGCGTCTCCCCTTGGGAGAAGACCGCACTGGCTCACAAATGACAAACGACAAATGAGAACTTGATAAATTATGAGACTCCATGATGTTAAGCCGCAAAAAGGCTCCAAGAAACGCAAGAAGCGTGTAGCTAGAGGTATTTCTGCCGGACAAGGCGCCAGTGCTGGTCTAGGTATGCGGGGTCAAAAATCTCGTTCTGGTAGCGGGACTCGACCGGGTTTTGAAGGTGGTCAACAGCCATTGTACCGTCGCTTACCTAAGCTGAAGGGCTTTCCAATTGTTAATCAGAAGATTTACACTACGATTAATGTAGAGAAGCTAGCTTCCCTTCCCGCTAATACGGAAGTAACTTTGACCTCATTGAAAGCCGCAGGTATCCTGACTGCTGTCAAAGGGCCATTGAAAGTTTTAGGTAACGGGGAATTGGGCATTCCGCTCAAGGTACAAGCGGCAGCTTTCACTGTTTCAGCTCGTAGCAAAATTGAGGCAGCTGGTGGTAGTTGTGAAGTCTTATGAGTGAGCCGGAACAGCGCACTTAAATGCAAGCCAACTCGCTGCCAGTGCTTGGTTCACGATAAAGGTAGCACTCTATGATCAGTCGAGATAAAGCCCCAACGGCTCAAGAAACTTTTATGCAGATGGCACAGGCAGCTGGCCTCAGAGGTAGGCTGCTTGTCACCGTCGGTATTTTAATTTTGGTTCGCCTGGGCATCTTCTTACCCGTCCCAGGGATTGATAGACCGAGATTTGCCGAAGCCATATCGGGCAGTAATTCCATATTCGGCTTGTTGGATATATTTTCCGGGCGAGGACTTTCAACTTTGGGAATCTTTGCTTTAGGGATTTTGCCCTTCATTAATGCGTCTATTATCATCCAATTACTCACTGCTGCGATTCCAACTTTAGAAAATCTACAGAAAAATGAAGGCGAAGCAGGTCGGCGAAAAATATCGCAAATTACCCGCTATGTAACTGTAGGTTGGGCGATTCTTCAAAGTACAGCTTTTTCGGCATTATTTCTCCAGCAATTTGCCTTAAACCCAGGTCCCATATTTGTCGCTGAAACCGCGATCGCTCTGACTGCTGGTTCTATGTTCGTCATGTGGGCATCAGAACTGATTACAGAAAGGGGTATTGGGAACGGTGCATCATTGTTGATTTTTGTCAATATTGTTGCATCATTACCAAAAGCTTTGGGCGATACCATCGACTTGGTACAAGTCGGCGGTCGGGAAACAGTGGGTAGGGTGATCGTGCTGATCTTAGTTTTCCTAGCAACAATTGTTGGTATTGTGATTGTGCAAGAAGGAATGCGCCGCATCCCAATTATTTCGGCTCGTCGCCAGGTAGGTCGGAGAGTTTTGGCAGAACAGCGTAGCTATCTGCCTTTGCGGCTAAATCAAGGCGGCGTAATGCCAATTATTTTTGCTGCTGCCATCCTCAGCTTGCCACTGCTGATCGCCAATTTTACTAAAAATGCCGATTTGGCGAATATAGTTAACACTTATTTGAGTCCAGGCGGTTCTAGCTCCTGGGTCTATGCCTTGGTCTACATGGTTTCCATCGTTTTCTTCAGCTACTTCTATTCTTCGTTGATTCTCAACCCAGTAGATGTAGCGCAGAATTTGAAGAAAATGGGTTCTAGTATTCCTGGAATTCGTCCCGGCAAGGCAACTAGCGAGTATATCGAACGCGTTTCTAACCGACTTACTTTTTTGGGTGCAATCTTTTTGGGCTTTGTTGCTATTATTCCCACCGCAGTTGAAAGCGCTTTGAATGTGAAAACTTTTCAGGGAATAGGTGCAACGTCATTGTTAATTTTAGTTGGTGTGGCAATTGAGACAGCCAAACAAGTCCAAACTTATGTCATCTCTCAGCGCTATGAAGGAATGGTGAAATAATAGTGACGCGATTAATCTTCTTGGGGCCACCTGGAGCGGGTAAAGGAACACAAGCTCAAACTTTGGCTGAACACTTGAATATTCCCCATATTTCTACTGGTGAAATATTAAGACAAGCCATGAAAGAGCAGACTCCTTTAGGAATCAAGGCTCAAAGTTATGTTGATAGCGGCGAGTTAGTACCTGACCAGCTAGTGCAGGACTTGGTACAGGAACGCCTCGGTCAACCAGATGCCAAAAATGGTTGGATTCTTGATGGCTTTCCCCGAAAAGTGACCCAAGCAGCTTTTCTGGAGAATTTATTGGAGGCAATACATCAAGGTGGCGAAAGGGTAGTCAATTTAGATGCACCAGATGAAATTGTCATCGCACGTTTACTTGCTAGAGGACGAAAAGATGATACCGAAGAGGTAATTCGTCGTCGTTTAGAAGTGTACCGCGCTGAAACTGCACCTTTAATTGATTATTACGGCGATCGCAAAAAACTCCTAACAGTCAATGGCAATCAGTCCCAAGAAGATGTCACTGGTGAATTACAAAAGGTAATCGCTTCGTGAAAAGAAGGTTAGTGGAGAGTAGAGAATTCCCTACTCCCCACTAACCCAAACCAAGAAAAAGATCAATTTTAGCTAAGATATATTAATAAACTGTTGATATATTTCTTAAAGTGTGTTTATTTGCAGATGAAGCGCTGCAACTGAACACGAAATTGTTGAGTTGAGGAAAAAACAAATTGTCTAAGCAAGATTTGATTGGAATGGAAGGCACGGTTACAGAGTCCTTGCCCAATGCGATGTTTCGCGTTGACTTGGACAATGGATTTAACGTGCTGGCACACATTTCTGGCAAGATTCGCCGAAACTATATCAAGATTTTGCCCGGCGATCGCGTCAAGGTGGAGTTAACTCCTTACGACTTGAGCAAAGGCAGAATTACCTATCGACTACGAAAGAAGTAAGTATATGTAGAGAATTTTACCATAAAACCATTTTTTTGACTCTTTACTAGTCATTAAATTGGATTAATTTACCTGGAAATGCTATAATTTTATATTTGGAGTCAAAAAATAAAAGGCATGAAAGTTAGAGCCTCAGTCAAGAAAATTTGTGAAAAGTGTAACGTGATCAAACGTCGTGGTCGCGTCATGGTGATTTGCGTGAACCCTAAGCACAAACAACGTCAAGGATAACACTCTTACCAACAGAGTGAGTTGTAAAACACGTATCATCATTAAAACGAAAAGACGCGATTAATCACGTTTTTCTAACCAACAGTAATTGCGACAACAATAGGGAGAGTTCATTGTGGCACGTATTGCCGGAGTAGACCTTCCACGCGATAAGCGCGTCGAGATCGGTCTGACTTACATCTACGGAATTGGTTTATCACGCTCTCAAGAAATTATAGCGGCTACTGGTGTGAACCCAGACACCCGCGTTAAGGACTTAAGTGATGCTGATGTGACAGCCCTACGAGGGGAAATAGAAAGCAACTATCAAGTTGAAGGCGACTTGCGGCGCTTGGAGTCTTTGAACATCAAGCGCTTAGTTGACATTGGCACCTACAGAGGTCGTCGTCATCGCATGGGCTTACCAGTCAGAGGTCAAAGAACTCGCACCAATGCCAGAACCCGTCGCGGTAGAAGGCAGACAGTAGCTGGGAAGAAGAAGGCTCCAGGGAAATAAATAATTTTGCAACGCTTGCAAATCTGAGCAAGTTTTACCTTAAATCAATTAAACAAGTATGGCGAGACAACCAACTAAAAAATCCGGGAGCAAGAAGCAGAAACGGAATGTACCCAGCGGGATGGCCTACATCCAGTCTACTTTCAACAATAGCATTGTCACCATTACCGATCAAAATGGAGATGTCATCTCCTGGGCTAGCGCTGGTTCTAGCGGTTTTAAGGGAGCAAAAAAGGGAACTCCCTTTGCGGCGCAAACCGCTGCTGAAAGTGCAGCCCGTAGAGCCATTGATCAAGGAATGCGCCAAATTGAGGTAATGGTCAGTGGGCCAGGAGCAGGTAGAGAAACCGCTATCCGGGCACTTCAAGGAGCAGGACTGGAAATTACACTCATTCGGGATATTACCCCGATTCCTCACAATGGTTGTCGTCCACCCAAGCGCCGTCGAGTTTAAACAACAAGACTTAGGCAGTGAGGATGAAAACTTACAGCCAGCAATGACCGATTGGGCGTCTAACGTGTAAACAGTCATTGGGTGAAAGCTTGGGCGACCGAAGCGTGTCAGATTTTCCCGCCGGGAAAGCTGTTAAACTTTGGGCTACCCAAAATATTATTAATCAATTTTGGATTTTAGATTTGCGATTTTAGATTGAACCCGACTACAAGGGTGCTGGTTCTCGTGGATTTTAAGTTGATAATTTAAGATTTGCTGTGCCAACAAGAGGCAGAGCATTAACCAAAGAAGCACAATCCAAAATCCAAAATCCAAAATCGAAAATTGGCAATCAATTCGGGAGGTAATTGATTTGTCTGCTAGCAGCACCTTAGAAAAAGGGAGGCTCATCCGTGGCGCAGTTTCAAATTGAATGTGTAGAGTCGAATACTGACGAAAGTCGGAACCATTACAGTAAATTTGTTCTGGAACCTCTAGAGCGTGGTCAAGGAACAACTGTTGGTAACGCACTGCGGCGGGTTTTACTGTCCAACCTAGAAGGTACAGCAGTTACAGCAGTGCGGATTGCGGGCGTTTCACACGAGTTTGCTACAGTTCCGGGCGTGCGGGAAGATGTACTGGAAATCCTCATGAAAATGAAGGAAGTTATCCTAAAAAACTATTCCTCACAGCCTCAGATTGGTAGATTACTCGTTAACGGCCCAGCAACAATCACTGCGGCGCATTTTGATTTGCCCAGTGAAGTAGAAGTCATCGATCCAACTCAGTATGTAGCCACCATTGCTGAGGGTGGAAAGCTGGAAATGGAATTTCGGATCGAGAAAGGCAAAGGCTATCGAACCGTAGAGCGAGGACGTGAGGAA
>JBGTMK010000015.1:0-10551 GCA_041743605.1 Nostoc sp. | reverse complement strand
ATGACTTTGAAAAATATGAAATCTGGGCAGAGGAATATTTTGAATGGATAATTCACATCCCAGTACGTCGCAGTTATGACCGTATTCTTATACGTGGCGTTGCAGGAGAGGTGGGACTGAGTGATGTCATGGCGTTGCGTTCCTCAGTTGAAGAACAAAAAACTGATGAAGGATGGCTGGTGACTACCCGTCGGATTTCGCGTGCCGCACGGGATGAAGTCAAGAAAGAAGAAAATCGTCACCTTGACTGCTTTACATTTGACGAACTGATTGACTTAGATGCTGACTTTAATGGTTATATTGACTGGTTAGAAGCAGAAATCAAACGCCGAAAAATTGATACCAAGTATGTACCGCTTGCTTGTACAAAAGAAGAAATTGACCCAATTACCAAGCGGCGGATTGGCATGAGTCGTTATGAGGAAGAAGACGGCTGGATTGATGGATATATCGATCTTTGGCTTGATGACCCAGCCAAAGAGCATATTTCAATTCTGGGAGAATTTGGTACAGGTAAAACTTGGTTTGTATTTCACTATGCTTGGACTGCATTGCAACGTTACCGCGATGCCCAAAAACGTGGCGTTGAACGTCCCCGTCTGCCTTTGGTAATTACCCTGCGTGACTTTGCCAAGGCACTAAATGTTGAGAATGTTTTGGCAGGTTTCTTTTTTACCCAACACAATATCCGCATCAACAGCGAAGTCTTTGACCAACTTAATCGTATGGGTAAGTTGCTGCTCATTTTCGATGGCTTTGACGAAATGGCAGCAAAAGTTGACCGTCAACAGATGATTAACAACTTTTGGGAACTGGCGAAGGTGGTAGTTCCCGGTGCTAAAGTCATCCTCACCTGTCGTACTGAGCATTTTCCAGAGGCGAAGGAAGGACGTGCTTTACTAAATGCAGAACTGCAAGCATCAACTAAAAAATTAACTGGAGAAACACCGCAATTTGAAGTCTTGGAATTGGAGAAATTCAATGATGAGCAAATTCGGCAGGTGCTTTCATACCAAGCTGAACCAGCAACAGT
Organism: Nostoc sp.; assembly: GCA_041743605.1. Classification (GTDB taxonomy): domain Bacteria; phylum Cyanobacteriota; class Cyanobacteriia; order Cyanobacteriales; family Nostocaceae; genus Nostoc. The sequence goes on along the minus strand of JBGTMK010000015.1, from coordinate 9,518 downwards.
TGAGCAGGTAATCGGCAATCCGCAATTATTAGACTTAGCCCGTCGTCCAGTAATGACTGACTTAATCTTAGAAGCTTTGCCAGATATTGAAGCGGGTAAACCTGTGGATATGTCACGGGTTTATCTTTATGCAGTACGGCGCAAGATGGAACGGGATATTAAAGCGGAGCGTACTTTTACTTCTTTGGCTGATAAACTGTACTTTTTGTGCGAACTTTCTTGGGAAATGCTATCTAGTAACCAAATGAGCCTGAATTATCGGCTGTTCCCAGAACGCATTCGTCGCTTATTTGGTTCTATTGTTCAAGAAGAGAAGGATTTAGATCACTGGCATTATGACATGATGGCGCAGACGATGCTTGTCCGCAATGCTGATGGTGACTATACTCCAGCGCATAGGTCGTTATTAGAGTTTTTTGTGGCGTATAAATTTGCAGCAGAGTTGGGTGCGTTAGCTAGCGATTTTAGGGAATTAGCTCAAACACAGTCAGGTTTTGATAGCAGTGCTGCGCCTGTTGATTATACTTGGTCTGGTTATTTTTCGCGTCAAGGGAGTAGTGATGCGATGCCTGCGGCAACCCCTTTGAGTAATGCACCCCTTAGAGAATTTAGTAGTGAGCCTTTGGAGAAGTTAAGGCAGACTTTTGGTAAAGCGCCTTTGACAAAAGCAGTGATGGATTTACTTTTACCGATGTTGGGTAATAATGATCACCTGATTAAAGTTATTGAAGCAACGCGCTTTAGAAATGAGGATGTGGTTGGTTATGTTGGCGGAAATGCAGCAACGTTAGCAGTCAAAGTTGATAAGGGTTCATTGGAAGGGAGAGATTTTAGTAGTGCGGTGATTAAGAGCGCAGATTTTACTAGTGTGATTTTGCGAAATGTCAATTTTAGAGAGGCAAATCTAGCTGATTCAGTTTTTGCAAATACTTTAAGTCAAATTTTTTCGGTAGCGTTTAACTCTGATGGGCAACTTTTGGCGATGGGTGATGCTGCAAATATTCGCTTGTGGCGAATTACTGATAAACAACAAATTCTGACTTTTTACGGGCATCAAAACTTAGTATATTCAGTAATTTTTAGTTCTGATGATCAAGTGCTTGCTAGTGCAAGTACTGACTGTACACTAAAGCTTTGGGATGTTAAATCGGGAAGATGTATACAAACGTTACTTGGCCATACTGCTACAGTTAGAACAATAGCGTTTAGCCCAGATAATCAAGTTATTGCCAGTGGGAGCGAAGACAAAACAGCAAAATTGTGGGATGTAAAAACTGGTGAATGTTTGATGACCTTTTCAGCCCAAAATAGCCTTGTAAGGGCAATTGCATTTAGCTCCGATGGTGAAATATTTGCTTTTAGCAGTAGCAACTATACTATTAATTTGTGTAATATACGTACATCTCAGAGCCAAAAGATTTTACAAGGACATATCAGCTATGTAAGAGCGATTATTTTTAGCCCTAATGGAAAAATTATTGCCAGTAGTAGTCACGACTGTACAATCAAGCTATGGGATACAAACACTGGTGAATGTCTCAAAACTTTGCATGGACACACAGACGTAGTTAACTCAATTGCTTGTGATTCTGATGGAAAAATTATCGTTAGTGGTAGTACTGACCGTACAATCAAGCTATGGGATACAAACACTGGTGAATGCCTTAAAACTCTACAAGGGCATGATAATTGGATACAATCTGTTGCTTTTAGCCCTGATGGTCAAACTCTAGCTAGTGGAAGTCAAGACCATTCTGCAAAGCTTTGGGATGTAAACACAGGTGAATGCCTTTACAGTTTTCAAGGATATGCTAACTGGTTAAAGGCAATTGTGTTTAATCCTAGTGGACAACTCGTTGCTAGTGGTGGACAAGACCATATAGTTAGATTGTGGGATACCAATACAGGTAAATGTACAAAAGAGTTACAGGGACATACTGATTGGATACGATGTCTAGCCTTTAGCCCTGATGGTCGAATTCTCGCCAGTGGAAGTAATGACTTTACAGTTAGGTTATGGAATATTCAAACAGGAGAATGTAGCAAAATTTTACGAGGAGATACTGGAAAATTATCTTCAATAGCATTTAGTCCTGATGGGCTTAAACTAGCAATTGCTTCTGGTCAGACAATACAGCTTTGGGATTTTGATATAGAACAAAATATTTATGAAATAATAGCGCATAAAGGCTCTATAACCAAACTTGCTTTTAGTTGTGATGGTCAAATTATTGCTAGTCTTAGCTATGATGACACTGTAAAACTTTGGGATGTTACAACGGGTAAATGCTTTAAAACTTTAACAGGAAAGAAAAATTGGTCAAGATCGGGTGCTTTTAGTGCTGACACAACAATTATTGCTACCTGTAGTGATGACTATATAGCAAGGCTTTGGAATATTTATACTGGTCAATGCTTAATGACTTTGGAGGAACATACTGGGCAAATCAAGGCATTTGCTTTTAGTTGTGATGGTCAGGTTCTTGCTACTGGAAGCGATGATTTAACTATCAAGCTTTGGAATGTACACACAGGTAAAAGCTTAATCACATTGCTGGGACATACTAGAACAATATCATCAATTAGTTTTAGTCCAAATGGTGAAGTTTTTAGCAGTTGTGCCGAAGATGGGCTAATCAAAATTTGGAACATCAATACGGGCGAGTGTTTAAAAACTCTGAGAAGCGATCGCCCTTATGAACGCATGAACATTACAGGCGTTAAAGGCTTAACTGAAGCTGAAAAAGGCACACTTAAAGCATTAGGTGCGGTGGAAGATGGAGAATAAATCAGGAATGATATGCAAGCTATGTTTAGTCGATCGCACTGCCAATTATGACACGTTTTTCTTGTGGGATCGCCTACAGAGGGACGTAGCCCATCGCAGTAGCAAATCTATTGCCAGCCTTCTCCCTCTTCGCCATATTGCGCTGGCGGTTCACCATGAGATTCAAGAATCTTGGGCTTTTTCATTTTGTCATTGGCTGGTTCAATTTTCTCCACATATAAATCAAATTCCCACTCTTGCAGTAAATCAAAGATAAATTGTAAATGACTGCCTACCTCTAAGGATAAATCGCCTAAACGAAAATCGCAGGTATCAGGGGGAATTTCGACAACAGGATGATTAAATTCCAAAGTTCTTCCTAAACGGTCTTTGTGAATAAATCTGTAGAGGTGTTCTGGATCAAAATCAAATGCTTGCACAATCGCGGCAGCAACTTCATCTAAATTGAAATAACTAGGAATAGCAATCCGTCGCCAAGCATCCTGTAAATTAGCTTTAAATATATAAACCCCATCAGTAAAACCGCCTTCAGCAATCACTAAAGTTTGTGACCATTCCGGGAAATAGGGTTGGAGATAAGGTTTTAAATTGTCAAAAGCTATGCGAAAATCTAACCGAAAAGTGGCGTAATCTTCTACTTGGATATTTGAGCGACTTTCTGTTAATACAGCCATGAGAGCATTACCCCAAGCCTTGGGGTTTACATGAGTAAAACGCCAGCCTTTAGCGGCTTGTGGTTTGACTGATGTCAGTTCAATTAATCCAAATAAATGTAAGAGAGCAAGATTGTGGAAACCAGGATAATAAACTAATTTATCTTGTTCTGAGTAATTATTAATTTTTAATCCTGATGATGGGAGATTGTTCCAAAATAATAAACAGCGATATGCTTGGTCAAACATATCTCTTTGGTCGCCTAAAAGTTCGCTTTCTCCCCAAACTAACCAAGATTCTAACAGTGTGAAATATTGTTCTGTGTGGTTTAATCCTTGCCAAATTTGCAGAATTTTTGGGTCTAAAACTAACTTGCTCTTTTTACCTACGGTAATAACTTGAGACAGTCCAGAGGCGCGGAGAAGGAAATAAAGACCGTGAATATAAGGATAGGATTTTTGTACAGGACGTTTGAGGTTAATATCTATGGGATAACTCAATTGTGAGTTAAGTTGTTGTAGATACTTAAGCGATAATTGGTGATAAGTGTTACTAACTTCAACGCCGTTAGGTTGGAGAAATTCTAAAATAGTTTGAAAATCCCGCAGAATTGTTCCTGGGATATCTTGAGTAATGGTTTGTTGTTGAAGTAGTTCTTTTTTATCTTCCGTCAGTGGTAGTTTATCTCGGATTTGATCTGGAATGAGGGAAAATAGGTTACTCATCTGAGTTGAGAGGAGGAATTTGTATGGTGGTTAATCTCACAACTTGGCCATTTTGCCAAATGCTAATAGATTCTACTAAACGGCGGTGTCTTTCAATAGCTTTTTTCATAGCGAGTTGCGATCGCTCATCAAAAGAGTACGAGAGGCTACGCCAGCGCCAACGCCAATGTCGATGGGGGGTGCGATTGCCTTTCTGTTTAAGTCAAGCGATCGCAGTCCAACTAGATCGCCTACCTCTGGTTTGTTACTTCAATCCAGACTGTGATTTATCTTTGAGCTTGTCATGCTCAAAAATGATGGTGATTTTAGAGCTATCAGGATTTTCCCAGACAAAGGTTGCTATTGTTGCAGAGCTGTTAACCTCAGTACCTTGATATAAGATTGACCGCACATCCGTTAATGACATTCCTATTTTCAACTGTTCATACTCTGCACGACCAAAGGGGCGAAGTTGAACTTGGGCAGATTGTTCAAGCTGCTGAGGATGAAAAGCAGCTTGAAAACTATAGACTAAAAAACTAAGCATTACTCCTGCTGGAATAATGATATTTAGCTTTACGCTTACCAGTAATCGGGCAAGAGTATTATTAGATTGTGCAGGGTTAGTTTTAACCATTGTAAGTTCCTTATTAAATAGGTTTTGTGATGCTGGTCTGGTAGTTTCTGAGGCCGTCAGACTAGCTTTAACTGTCATACCTGTTCGTAATGGGCATATAGTAGGCATTTGCGATTTCAGCAAATTGAGTACCTCCTTAAATTCCATTCGCCAGGGCAATTAGCGCAAAAATTCAGCAAGTTGTTCTAGTTTTATCCAAGCAGCACCGCTTTGGAGAATTTTCTTAGCAAGGACAATACCTTTGACAGAACCTGCTAAAATACCCATTGCCATGTTTGGCAACTTTTACCCTGGCGGCGGCAACAAAGGCAACAGCAGTGGAGATATTAAAGGTTGAAGCACCATCTCCACCAGTTGCACAGGTGTCAATTAGGGGAGACGCAATTAATCGAAGGAATCAGGACTTTGGCGACGGTTTGCACATCTTTGTAACCTCTGCCAGAACAATTGATGACGATGTGGGGATTACCTTCTATTGCACTTAACCCAGTGCAGAACTGGAAAATTATACCTTTCGGGACTTTTAAAACACCCTCTAAGGCTGGAATAATCATTGGGCATTGGGCATTGGGCATGGGGCATGGGGCATGGGGCATGGGGCATGGGGCGTTGGGCATTAATTATTCTCGCCGCTCCCCTGCTCCCTCATATTCGACTAATAAAAAAGCCCGAAACCTTTGAAGAGTTCCGGGCGCGTTCTGATTCATTGGCATGACGCTATTTACCCGGAATTTAGTCTGGGCCAAAAGTAAAAGCCATAAAACCAGCTACTCAAATAAGCCAGATGAAATTTTCAGATTAGTTGCTAAATTATTATTTTTCTCAAAAAGATTCGTAAAAACTGCCGTAAAAATAGAATGAAATAGCCCTGGGTTTATTCTGGTATGCAAGATGGCAGTAGAACTATTTCCATCATCCTTTTGTTGCGACTGTAGACATGAATTGGATTTCTCTGAGAATACCATCTCTGAGATGAAAAAGATGAGCATCCTTAAACGAGTTACTTTAGGAGACGGAGGAGATAACAAACACACAATTGTTTTTTTCAATGGCTTGGCAATAAGAGATTATTTGCTTCCGCATAGGAAACTGCACAATAACCGACTCACATTTTCGGTTTTGATGGAACAATGAACTACTTTGACCTACACAGCTTCTAGCCAATCGCACACCACAGACCTACACCCGTCAGGAAAGTTAACCCAAACCTGCCATTGCCCCAAGTGTGCGTTCCAGAACGGTTCACCATCAGCAACACCAACAGCCTCGCCAAGCTGGGAAACCAAATGTTGGTGGAACTGTCCAACACTGTCGAGTCCTTGGCGTAATTTCAGGCTTAACCCCTTCCATCCAAGGACTTCAGAATCTTCCTGGGTAAATGTTTGGGGAATGTCAATAGGTGTAGTGTCAGTGACTGGTGTGGTTAACACTATATTATTCGTGACTGACACCGACTCACTAAGAAACAGTTCATCCCGATTGAACCATTGCCCAAAAATCGAATCACGCTGATCATCAGGTGCAACAAACCGATAAACGCACTCCCGATTTTCACGCTTACCCAACCGACCAACGTAGTTCAACTTCAAATCAATCTTGGCAAGTAACTTCTGTGCGATCGCAATCGGTGTGTGTTTTTCCGAGATACTGACATGAAGGTAATTTTTGATAACGTGCCGATGCGTTACAGCCAGTGCCTTAAATTCCTGCATCTTCTCGTCGCTGCCACGTAACTGAACATCTGGTGTAAGAAACTGCAACAGATTGAGGCTTTCGAGTAATAGTACAGCAGGTAACATCTGCCCCTTGTTAAAATCCGGTTTCCAGATAGCATTATTCCCGGCTTCGGCTTGTGCCTTAGCCCGTTTTGCATCACGAGTTGTCAGAAATTCCCGCCCCAGCGTCAAATAGTAGTGCATTCTCAGTTGAGGATACCACCCATCGTCATCTTTCTCTACCAAATCAGGGGTTACGTCAATTTCGTAGCGACGGGATAATTCAGCCTTGCGCTGCTGATGTCGTTCGGTTTTCGTTTTGGCACGTTTGTCTTGCAGTTTTTTCAGTTCAGCCCCAGAGAGTTCATCAGCTTGCGCGATCGCCTGACACTCAGAATTATACAATTCCTGACTAGCCGCCTTAACCGACTCGATTACTGCCCCACCCTCATCGTCATCAGCATCGTCGGCATCGATAACGGTGTACCCATCTTCGACCAAACCCGCAAGCACAGACTCTCGATAACGCCTCATCTCAACGTTGATTACAGAACCACGCTTGCCCCAAGTCTGCAATGACTCTGGCTGAAAATTCTGGTCAACATAGCTGTAATCGTCATTGTCCGCCGCCGACAACAGCGCAATGTTCGCTTGTGTCGCAACGTGTTGACTTCTGAGCAATCCTCCAATGGATGTAGAGCCATTCCCGACAACCGACATCCCCCACTCTCTAACCCAGATATGACGGTCAACTGTCTCCCTAACCCTTGCCAACATCTGACGCACGGAGTTAACCGGCTGCACTCCTTGAAATATTCCCCAAACAGCACTGAAATGCCCTCGAATGTCGATGGAAACCCCAGTTTCTAAACTTGGGGAGGCGATAACCAAATCGTACTGAGTAAGAATTTCGTTCAAGTGAGCGATACAACCGAAAGCCGCATGAGATGGATCAGCAACAGATTCGCTGTCAATTCTCAGGATTCGCAATTCTGGGTATTTCCGCCGAAAACGTTCCTCCAATGCTTGGGTTCCCCATTTGGATTTTGCCTTTTGAGCAGAGCAGCATAGTAAATGATGCCCTCCTTTAAAAATCGCTTTGTCCAGTGCCGCAATCAAATTCTTCGGGTTACTGCCAGAATAGTTGTAACAGTTTCCAGCTACGTGCCGATAATTGTTGACGATGACGAATGGGTTAACCCGATATTCACCAGCAAGTGATAAAACATACTTCACATCCGTGTCGGAAACATCGGCACTAGACAGATAAATCCTTCCCTGACTACTCCCTAGAACATTCTGTACTAACTGCTTGAGGTTTTTGAGAACGGACACCCGACGTTTTTGCACTTCAGTACCAGAGTTGAGCAAATGCCAGAATACTTGGTCGCATTCGTCAATAATAATGACATCATTTGCCCAATCGTTCGGGTTGAATCGCGCCTGACTTTCCTGATGCAATGAATCAACGCACACCCCATATCCTAATAATGTGCCTGTTTCATTCGTGCGGACTTCAGTCACATAGTTAACACCGAAGCGATTGCACAATGCCTCACCCAGTTGAATACGGTGGGTGATGATTAATACCCTCTGCCCTTGGTCATGTGCTTTCGCCACCTCCGTTGCCAGCCATTCGGTTTTACCAGTACCTTTGGGAGCCTTAAGGATAATCAGTTTTTCACCTTCGGGGACGAGAAGCTGGCCCAAGAAACGTTGGTTGAGTGCGATCGCAGGCGGGTAAGTCAACAAGGTAAACAGCTTAATCTCCCACAACTCCAGTGCAACGGCAGTGTTGTAGATTGCGTCAAATGCTGGCTGACCTTTAGCAACGATAAAATCATCAACCCCTTTCTCTTGACCAAAAGGTAAATCAATCACCCGCAGCGAACAACCCTCATTTACCAGCAGCCGTCCCATGCGACTGATGGCGGTTCTCACCCGTTGGACTGTCTCAGGTTTGTTGTCTTGGTCAAAGCAGATGTTAACCTGTCTCCCCTGTGTTGCAAAATGTTTCAAGTCTGGAATCAGAAAGGGTTTACCAATGGTAGTATCGTACTCATCAGTAGGTGTGCGGTATCCAGCGTTTACTCCCGGAATTGCGATCGCAGCATAACCAGCAGTTAGTAATGCCCCCGCTTTCTTGACACCTTCTACAATTGTGACTGGTACGTTGTGCCGCCAAACCCAATGCCAGAAACCACCGGGGTGTTGCAAGTCTTCTTCAGTAATGGGAATGCCGCTACGATTGGAAACTTTCACCCAGATGCGATTCGGGACTAAGAGGAAGAAAGCGCGTGTCTCTTCTCTGTATGGATGCTCATACTTGATGAATTTGTGGATCTTTTGGCGGTCACGTCTGGGGTGGTCGGGTTTAAAGCAGCCCCACATCATCAGCACGTAGTTGTTGAGGGGGTCAATGCCATTGCACCACCAGCCGCCGAGTTCTATGTGCTGGTATTTCTTTAAATCGCGATCGCGTAATCGTCCATCGTTGCGACGGGAGATGTTGGGACTGTAGAGCAGATATTCATGGGGCGTTGTCCCGCAGAGCGAACGCACATTCAGATGGAAGATTTCTTCGTCAACTCCACTGTTGAGCCATTCAGTTAAATGCTGGTTTTCTGAACTAATTGTAGTCATGTTTCCTCCAGAGATAGACGCATGGAAATGGAGCGGCACTGTGGGTCATGCCGCTTTGAGACTCTTTTAGACTTGAGAAAGGAAAAAGCTTAAAGGGTAAGGGTTAAAGGAATGAAAACAATTCCTTCCCCCTTTGCCCTTTCCCACTTACCCTTTTCATCTGCCGCCTGTATGCGGTCGAAAAGTTAAATTAATACGTGTGCTAACCACTTTGTTGGTCTTGGGAACTTGGTGAAGGTGAGTTGATTGACAGCCTGGGTGCATCACAAGCAAGCTGCCGTGTTCCAGCCAGAAGTCTGTTGGTTTACCATTTCTCGGTTTGATTTGGAATTTGCGACATGACCCCAGGCTTATGGAAGCGATCGCAGGGTTAAGTC
>JBGTMK010000014.1:0-5987 GCA_041743605.1 Nostoc sp. | reverse complement strand
GGTTTGTTTGCAGATTATCAGGATTTTGAGTTTAGATTTACAGGGTTATGGCAATTCATCCCAGCTTGCCAGACACCTTGTATATCAGTGTTTCGGAATTTTACAGCCGAAAGATTGGATTATATTAAGCAGACCGAGACTTCTACAAAAGTGCGGTTCATGAAGGCTAGCCACATACCTTTATTGTGGAAAGATGCAATCGTTCCTCCCTTCAGATTCAATCCTTTGCTACCAAAAGAGGAGCGTGGCAAGCCTAGTTTTGTTGAAATTAAAGCGAAATTCCTGCCAAATAGAAATGTTTTCGCATTTGAGAGCTTACTAGGGTTGCCGCAAGATAAACCGCCAAAGTTTCTAAAGGCATCAAAAGATGATAAACTTGCCGCATTTAAAGAGAAAAAAGCGAATATAGCCGCGTCAAAGGGCAATAAACCCAAACCCCAACTTCAAACTAAACCAGTCAAGAAAGCTCAACCCAAAACTTAACGAGTGTGGTCGGGCTTTTAACTCAAGAGTTTTGCTGACTTTTTACGCTAAGTCCTCAAACGTAGAAAGAAACAACTCGATCTTTAGTTTAGTATGATTTTTCGTAGCTTTGTGAGATTGGTATGTATCGACATCTTGGCATTGAAGAACACAAACTTTGGTTATATGACCAAGCAGCACCCGTCCATTTTACTTTGACTGCAAGCATCATTGGAGAACTCCATATCGATCAATTACAACATGCACTCATTAGAGTACAACAACGACATCCACTATTGAATGTGCGGATTGTTAGCGATCGCTCTGGACAGCCTTGGTTGGTTGAAGACTCTTCCAGCATTCCCTTGCGCGTGGTGAAACGACAGAGCGAGCAACAGTGGCAGCAAGAGGTAGAACGGGAGCTTTCACATCCATTTGACTGGAATCAAGCACCCTTGATTCGAATGGTATTGGTTCATGCTAGGGATATCTCAGAACTAATTATCACTTGCCAGCACTCTGTTGCAGATGGAATGTCAACTGTATACCTGCTCAGGGATATTTTACAAGTTATTGGTATATCTGATAGTCAGCAACAAGTTCTACCAGAACGTCCACCTTATGAATATTTGACTCCTAATTTCACTCAAAAATTTCAAGCAAGCTCAAAGGATAATTTAGCCAAATCGCAATTAGAATTTGTAAATAACCTGACATATCAAAAACCTACCTTACCAAAAAATTCTCACCCACGTTTGCTTTCATGGTCAATCTCAACAGAAGAAACTACCACACTAATTCATCGTTGCCAGCAAGAGCGAACTACTGTGCATGCAGCAATCTGCGCGGCTTTTTTATTAACAATATCTCAAGAAAATGAACCTGACAAAAACAATGATTTTAAACAGCCCTCCAAACTTAAGTGTTTTTCGCCTGTTAATATTCGGATATTTCTTACATCTAATATTCAAGAAGACTTTGGCTTATATTTAGCTGCAATAACTACAGATCACGACGTAACCCCTGCTTTAAATCTTTGGGATTTTGCACGCTTAATGAAATATCAACTTAATCAAAGAATGTTACCTGACCAAATTTTTGTACATCTTCCGCAGATTGAAGATTTTATTTCCACTTTTCCTAGTCCTAGCTCAGTAAAAGATTTATTTTGGGAAGTAAATAGTTACGACATAGGTGTTAGCAATCTTGGGCGCTTAAATATTCCACAGCAGTATGGTCAACTTGAGCTTGCAGCTATTTATGGGCCAGCGTTAACCACCCACTATACCAATGATCGATTCGTAGGTGTTGCTACTTTAAAAAATAAAATGTTTTTTACCCTTGTCTACTCAGTGGCAGAGTTCTTACCAGCACAGATTCAACTGCTGCAAAAAAAAGCACTACAACTACTGATGCAAGGTTAAGCAATGCACTCAAGGAGCGTGGGGTAAGTAAACAAGAGTTCTAGTGATGATTACGCTTGTTCTATTGGATTAGATTCGACTTGCTCGTGGGTATCTTTTGGTGGCGTGGTTGCGTTTAGACAATGTAAGCTAGACCCTATGAAACTGGGTATAAAACTGCTCAGAAGGTTCTTAATCGTTTCATTGCTGAACTAATCGGTTCAGTTTAGCTATTTGGGGAATTCGCCAACAGTGTCTTCACTATATTTACCCCAATACAGGGAAAAAGCCTGACTCGACCAATAGCAGCCGTTTGGCGTAGGATGATTCATCTGTCATTTTGCAGAATTTTTTGCAAGTGATACCAATTCACGAAAATTTTGATACAAATGATTTATCTTTAAATTCTTTCCCCCTGCTGCCTATTTGTATCAATTTTAAAGTGAAACGGTATAACAAAAAATGTGGTGGAAATGGGGTAACAGTCGTTAGTCAACAGTCAGTATTAAACATTTACAAAAAAAATTGCGTAAAAGGTTTTATTACAGGTGTGTATTAAATAGAGCAGCTAACAGCTTAATAAAGTACAAATTTTCGTAAGGACGCACAGCCTTGCACCTCTTGTACTTCATTAAATTGAAAAACGCTGTACATTAGTTCACTCCCAGATAAGCGTGTTTCAATCTTTTTTTATTGTTACGTAATAGCAATTTTGGAAAATACTTTATGTCTTTCCTTATTGGCTGGAGGTGAACTTCATTTAACATATTTACTGGAGAATATTATGACCAAAGTTAAGATTCAACTCGTGAATGTTCAATGCAAAGATACTGAAGATGTAACTGGTGCGGATGAGTTATATCTAGTTGGTGCATTAGTAGGCGGGACAACCACCAAGGCAATTTTGACAACTCCTATGTCGATTAATGATGGAGAAGTTAAAAAATTTAAGCCAGACCAATCTATTTTATTTGAAGGTGAAGTCCCAGCCGGAGAAAGCATTAAGGGAGGAATCAAAGCTTACGACGAAGATGCGGGTAAAGACTGGTCTAAGTATGGTGATACAGTTACAAGTATTACCACTGCTGTATCAGGCGCTTTATCAGCAGCAGGGCCTAAAGGAGTATTAGCGGGAACTATACTTTCAGCTGCCGTTAAGGGTGTGGGTTTCCTTGCTAGTTTAGATAAAGATGACTTGCTGGGTTCTACGGAATTAGTCATATCTTCCACAGGGCCAGCATTTGAGGAAGTTTCTTGGAGATTTAAAAAGTCAGGTAGCTTTTTAGGTTATTCAGATTGGGATTATACGTTGAGATATCGTATTACTCGTTCGTAAAATGGGTATGAGATAGGGGCGTATATTTGTATGCCCCTGATTCATCTGTTTGTGCATCAACAACTAAACTAAAGCCAAACGATCCAAAATAAAAGCATACTCAAAAGCAAGTTTGCGTAAGCTTTCATAACGTCCAGATGCGCCACTGTGTGCCGCATACATATTAGTTTTTAGCAACACAATGGTGAGTGCAATAAAACTACTTTTACTCTAGAGGACGTTAAAGAAAAGTTTGCCAAACTGAATGGTCTAGTCGGCAGCAGCTTGTCAGTATCCACTATTGTCCTGTTGATAGTAAAAGCCCCCACAGCTTTAATTCACCTTATGAATAGCTTATTTAGATGGGTAGTAAGACAGGTATTCTGATAACTTTTGCGACAAACGAAACGCGCAATTCGCCGTTACATACTGCCAGATATGGTTAATCGAAACTCCAGGGGGAAATTCAGCTAGCTAGCGCTGCTGGGTTCTTTTTTTAAACCTATAAGAATTGAGTGACTGCCTATACCACCCTCTTATATTGATTCCACGTTGTTAGTCAAACGTTGAATCGCTACGTTAAAGTATTGTCAATTCATTGATGTCTCCGGCATTCACGCTTACCACTACTGCCATAAAAATACCCCCAACAGGGGGGAATGATGTGGTATATGTTCTTTAAAGAACAGAAGAGAATAACTCTGTTTCAGTATAAGGATTTCTGTATATATGCCCATATTACAATGAGCATATCTTGATGTCTTGAGTAATTACCGACTTTTCAAAATAGCTTCATAACAACTTATCAATTAGTTCTCTATTTACCCCGTTAGCTAGTACTTACTTCCATTGAAAGCTTTTTCAAATTCTCAATCCGACAGCACCCCCGCTTCCATAGCTGTCGTTGGTTTTTATCTACAGGATGGTAATAAGCCCAAATACTTCCATCTGGTGCTGAATATAAGGAGATAATAAAAACCGTTTGTGTACCAAAGTTACCTGTACTTACCTCAATTTTTTCTTTGACAGTAAAAGTCTGTCCTGAACTATTAGTTGCTGTTGATAATTTTTTATAGGCTGGTTTATTCCTTAATTGCGGTTGCTCTGTTTCTATCTCTGATTGCTCATGTTCAGCAGAGGTATTTTCAATCAAAGCAGTTGATGATGATGAATTAACTGGTACTGTCTCTAAGATTTGGGGTACATCTGACTGTTCATTATCTACTTTTATTGTTTGAGATATAGCATCATCAGTCAGGACAGGACTACTGTTTAATTCTGAAACTTCAATACTTTGACTCTGGTTATTATTTACTTCTAATTCCGGCTCAACTGGCTGATTTTCTGTTGGTACGCTAGTTGATGCTGATGAAGATTGTGCAGGATTATTATCGTCTGTGGCGTTATCTTTTTGCTTGACGACACGTAAAATAGCTGGCTTGTTTGGCGTGGCTTCTTCTTTTGATAGTGAACTATTCGTCTTAGGAGATTGACGTTTAGGCATAATAATTTATTGGCAGCAATGCACTCTTAAACGTTGATTTAATCAGCAATGAACAAGGAATAACCATACTTTTAATTGGGTTAATTCTCAGTAAGCTCTTGAATATCTTCTGCTGTGTTGTTTGATATATCTTCATCTGATGATGGCTCACGAGGCGGAAATTTAATGCACTCCCCTGATTGAATTACTAAGCTAGTCCCCAAACGGCGCACATCAAAATTCCAAAATTTCTTCATCGAATTTGGTGGTAAAAATCCTCGGAGCTTCAGTTGAAAATCTTTAGGATGCTCAAATTCTCTCCGAGGTGAGCGGTGAATTTTAACTTCGACTATTCCTTGTTCCCAGTCTTGATATACAACTAATCCTTGTACAGAAAAGTTATCCCCTAGTAACTGCAATTCGCTTTTTACTGAGTCTGTATACTCTTTGGGTGTACGAATATTTATTAGACACACCGAAAGTTCGCTCAGAGAATTTTTTAATCCTGTTCTGGGGTAAGCAGTCCACAGGTAATCTTGCGATAAATCAAGTTGAGCGTTTTGAACTACTTTCGATGCTCTCTTAGCAAGCTTAGTATCCAGCATTACACCGTCAGCAGTTATTAGTTGACCTTTATAGATAAGCTCATCCGAGGGTACATACCTCCCCCAGACCCGACCAACTGCACGATATTGTAGCGGCTCTGCTGGCATTATCTGTGGACTATTTACTAATAACTGCTGTGTATCTTTCGTAATGCTCATGCGGACAATCTGAAATTGTGTGATTTTTTGAATTGCTTTTATGATTGTAAACTGCGGCTCCCACTAAGATATTCTTCTTTCAATCTACTCCAAAAGCCTTAAGTATCTTTAATGGGAGCTTATACCCTCATATGAACAAATGCCTTAGCATCCACGCTCTTCCTTTCATTGAACATGAATGCTTAAGACACATCTATTAACTTGCGCCAGCTTCAGCCGCCGCTACATCTGGTTTGACTTCCTTTGCTTTTTTCTCAAAAAGTTGGATTCCTGCGTCAATGATCTCAAAACCGTTTTCTGTTCGCACGCCAAGCTTGCCCGATACAGCCCCAGCCCAGTCTGCAAATTCTGAGGCGCTAGTTTCCGCCTTACGCCAACTTTTGGCATTAACTTGAGCAGTGAAGACTATACCATTCTGATCAGTGAACTCGATTGCAACTTTCTTATTCTCAAGAGGTGTAGCTGTTGGTAGTTCGCCACTAAATTTTATTGTCACTTCGCTTTTGGCTTCCATAGCTTACCCCTGGCTCATCATCAATTAAAATTCTTCGCTCTTGATT
>JBGTMK010000013.1:0-4869 GCA_041743605.1 Nostoc sp. | reverse complement strand
ATGACTTTGAAAAATATGAAATCTGGGCAGAGGAATATTTTGAATGGATAATTCACATCCCAGTACGTCGCAGTTATGACCGTATTCTTATACGTGGCGTTGCAGGAGAGGTGGGACTGAGTGATGTCATGGCGTTGCGTTTCTCAGTTGAAGAACAAAAAGCTGATGAAGGATGGCTGGTGACTACCCGTCGGATTTCCCGCGCAGCAAGGGATGAAGTCAAGAAAGAAGAAAATCGTCACCTTGACTGTTTTACATTTGACGAACTGATTGACTTGGATGCTGACTTTAATGGTTATCTCGACTGGCTAGAAGCAGAAATCAAACGCCGAAAAGTTGATACAAAATATGTACCGCTTGCTTGTACAAAAGAAGAAATTAACCCAATTACCAAGCGGCAGATTGGGGTGAGTCGTTATGAGGAAGAAGACGGCTGGATTGATGGGTATATAGACCTTTGGCTTGATGACCCAGCCAAAGAGCATATTTCAATTCTGGGAGAATTTGGTACAGGTAAAACTTGGTTTGTCTTTCACTATGCTTGGACTGCATTGCAACGTTACCGTGATGCCCAAAAACGTGGCGTTGAACGTCCTCGTCTGCCTTTGGTAATTACCCTGCGTGATTTTGCCAAAGCACTAAATGTTGAGAATGTTTTGGCAGGTTTCTTTTTTAGCCAACACAATATTCGCATCAACAGCGAAGTCTTTGACCAACTTAATCGTATGGGTAAGTTACTGCTCATTTTCGATGGCTTTGACGAAATGGCAGCAAAAGTAGATCGTCAACAGATGATTAACAACTTTTGGGAACTGGCGAAGGTGGTAGTTCCCGGTGCTAAAGTCATCCTCACCTGTCGTACTGAGCATTTCCCAGAAGCGAAGGAAGGGCGTGCTTTATTAAATGCAGAACTGCAAGCATCAACTAAAAAATTAACTGGCGAAACACCTCAATTTGAAGTGCTAGAACTGGAGAAATTCAACGATGAGCAAATTCGCGCCTGTTTGTTATACCAGGCGGAAGCAACGATTGTTGAACAAGTAATAGGCAATCCGCAATTATTAGACTTAGCCCGTCGGCCAGTGATGACTGAATTAATTTTAGAAGCATTGCCAGATATTGAGGCGGGTAAACCTGTGGATATGTCACGCGTTTATCTGTATGCAGTGCAGCGCAAGATGGAACGGGACATCAAAGCGGAGCGTACTTTTACTTCTTTAGCAGAAAAACTTTACTTTTTGTGCGAACTCTCCTGGGAAATGCTGTCCACTGACCAAATGAGCCTGAATTATCGACTGTTCCCAGAACGCATTCGCCGCTTATTTGGTTCTGTTGTTCAAGAAGAAAAGGATTTAGACCACTGGCATTACGACATGATGGCGCAGACGATGCTTATTCGTAATGCTGATGGTGATTATACTCCAGCGCATAGGTCGTTGTTAGAGTTTTTTGTAGCGTATAAATTTGCGGCTGAGTTGGGGGCATTAGCTAGCGATTTTACAGAATTAGCAAAAGCACAGTCAGGTTTTGATAGCAGTGCAACGCCTGTTGATTATACTTGGTCTGGTTATTTTTCGCGTCAAGTGAGTAGTGAGGCGATGTATGCGGAAACCCCTTTGGGGAACGCACTTTTGTTGAGGGACTTTATTAGTGAGTCGCTGGAGAAGTTGAGGGAGACTTTGGGGCGATCATCACTCACTAAAGCGGTAATGGATTTGCTTGTACCGATGTTAAGTAATAAAGACTCTCTAATTAGTGTTATTGAATTGACATGTGGTAAAAATGAGGAAGAGGTGGGTTATGTTGGTGGGAATGCGGCAACGTTGGCGGTGAAAGTTGATAAGAGGGCATTGGAAGGAAAAGATTTTAGTGGATCTGTGATAAAGGGGGCTGACTTTAGTAATGCTTTTTTGTGGCGGGTAAAATTGCCTAATGCAAATTTGGCTGAATGTGTTTTTACTCAAACCTTCGGTAGTATTCATTCAGTAGCATTTAGCCCTGACGGAAAAGTTTTTGCAGCCAGCGATGACAATGGACAGATTCATTTGTGGGCAGTGGTGGATGGTAAAGAAATTTTGAATTTCAAGGCACATACTTTCCGGGTCTTATCAGTTGCCTTTAGTTCCGATGGTACAACACTAGCTAGTAGCAGCACAGACCGTACAGTACGTATATGGGATGTGAAAACTGGTGAGTGTCTAAAAATCTTGCAGGGACACACAGGTTGGGTTCGTTCGGTTGTCTTTAATCCCAATGCAGAAATCCTTGCTAGTGCCAGCAATGACCGAACAATACGTATATGGGATGTGAAAACTGGTGAGTGTCTAAAAATTTTAGAGGGGCACACAAGTTGGGTATTTTCGGTTGTTTTTAATCCTAATACAGAAATCCTTGCTAGTGCTAGTGATGACCAAACAATACGTATATGGGATGTGAAAACTGGTGAATGCTTAAAAAGTTTTCAAGGACATACAAAAAGGGTAATGTCAGTTGTTTGGAGTTTAAATAGTGCTATTTTTGCCAGTGGTAGCGATGATGATAATATACGCTTATGGTCTGTCAACACGGGTGAATGTCTGAGAACTTTACAAAGCAATAGTAATGGAGTACGGTCAGTAACCTTCAGTCATGATGGTCAAATTCTTGCCAGCGCAGGTCATAATGCGACAGTGAAGTTTTGGGATGTTCACACAGGTCAATGCTTGAAAATTTTACAAGGACATTCTCAATCGATTGAATCAATTGCTTTTAGTCCTGACAACCAGATACTTGTTAGTGGCAGTTATGACCAAACAGTCAGATTATGGAATACTGCTGATGGTAAATGCCTCAAAACTTTGCAGGGATATAGTATCAATTGGGTATGGTCAGTGACCTTTAGTCCTAGCGGTAAAATTCTTGCTAGCGGTAGTCAGGATAATGCCGTGAGATTATGGTCTGTTAGTACAGGTGAATGCCTTAAAACTTTACTTGGTCATACTGGTAGGGTATGGTCAGTTGGTTTCAATCCTCAAGGCAATATTCTTGTTAGTAATAGTGATGATGAAACTATTAGATTATGGTCTGTTAGTACAGGTGAATGCCTTAAAATATTTACAGGAATTGGAGGAATTAATAGTTATAATCGTCGAGTTAGGTCAATTTGCTTCAGTCCTGATGGCAAAATCATTGCTAGCGGCAGTGCTAACAAAACCTTAAAGTTATGGAATGTTAGTGACGGTAATTGCTTGCAAACTCTTGAGGGACACACTAAAACAGTACAATCATTAGCTTTCAGTCCTGATGGCAAAACACTTGTTAGTTGTAGTGATGATTCAACATTAAGATTATGGAATGTTAGTACATCTGAATGTATACAAATTTTGCAAGGTCATACAGATGAAGTACTTTCAGTTGCATTTAGCTCTAATGGGAAAATCGTTGCTAGTGGTGGCTATGAAGGGACAATGAAGCTATGGGATATCAGCACAGGTAAATGCATAAAAACTTTCCCTCAAGATACTGGATCTATCGAATCAATTGCTTTTAGCCCTGATGCTACAATTTTGCTTAGTTGCAGTACTGACCAAACTATCAAGTTATGGGATATCACTACGGGGAAATGTTTGAAAACTTTACAAGGGCATCTTGGTGCAGTATGGTCAGTTGCCATCAGTCCACTAAGTACAACTATAGCTAGTTGCAGTCAAGATGAGACAATTAAGTTGTGGGATTTTAATACAGGCGAGTGTCTAAAAACCTTAATGCTTGAAAGACCCTATGAAGGTATGAACATCACAGATGTTACAGGTTTAACCTCAGTTGAAAAAGCCTCCCTCAAAGCATTAGGCGCAATGGAAGATGGAGAATAAATCAGAGAAAATATGCAAGGATGGTTAAGCGATCGTTCTACGGTTTCCTTTACATTAATATAGTAAGACAGTTGCTCTCAAGGAAGTTCAGCCAGTAACAGGATACATTCGTGGCGGTGTGACAGCTTTAGCTAGCAAAAAAGACTATCCAGTTTACCTTGATGAAACAGCAACCCTATTTGAGCAGATCACTGTTTCTGGTGGAATGCGAGGTATGTTGCTTCTGCTATCGCCAGATGATTATTTACGTGCAGTTAAGGGTACTTTGGGAGCAATTGTACAAAATTAGGGGTCAGTGGATGGATTTGTTCTAGGTTATAAACTTGCTAAAACAAGCAATTCAGTTTGCCAACCTTCACTATGGCTTAAGCTAAGGACAGTATAACCAGTCTCGTACCTAAGATTATCGCGCTCAATCTTATCTTGCTGGCGTTTATCAGGGCTATCATGCACTGAACCATCACAGAAAACAGCGATCGCCTCTTCCTCATAAACAAAATCTGGTTTACAGTTCGCCTCTGGAATAAATTTCTGAGCAGCATCGGGTAATTTGTACCCCCGTTGATAAATCTCTTGCAAAACCACACGCTCAAAATCAGAGTTAGGGTCTGTTTGCTCCAGCAATTTTTGATATTGCTGATCGCGAGAAAGCCCTTTGACTTGAGTAATAACGCTACTCTCCAGTAAGAAGTCAAGCCAAGGTTTGATTAGGTGACGATTTATCAGTGCATGGTCAAATTGATTGCGGTAAGAGAGCAAGCATTCATAGCAAGCTTGAATACAACTGTCTTTAGGTTGTGTGAAATGACAAATGTCGAAAGCTGCATCAGCAATTTTTCTAAATGCCTCTGGTTTTTCTAATAATTGAGAAAGTACTCCTGCACCACCTTCAGCAGCTTCCCAGAACAGTAAATACTTGCCTTCGCCTAGTCGTTCAGAGTCGAGTTCATCAGCTTCTAATTTGTAAACGGCTTGAATTGCAGTTTCTAAGGTGTATTGCAAGGTGGCAATAAAAGCT
>JBGTMK010000012.1:0-14829 GCA_041743605.1 Nostoc sp. | reverse complement strand
GGTACGGTAACTGATGGTGTTCCCGAACGTAACACTGCCGCCGTTGTACTTGCTCCTCCATGATGTACTATTGCTGGCACTTGGGGAAAAAGCCAATCATGAGGAACTTCCTTGATCACAAACACTCGTAGCGAATCTTTTACATTCACTGTTCTTCCAATGTCACCCCAGCCAGATAATATAATCCCGCCTTGACGTGTTTTCTTTAGAGCTTCCACGATATAGTGTGTGAGATATTCTGGATTGGGCATCGTCATGCTGCCAAATCCAAAGCACAAAGGCAATTTCTTTCGTCCAAGAAAATCCTCTAGTTCCAGGGGTGGTTCGTATTCCGAGGCTTGGTCAATAAACCAGAAACCTGTTACATACACCCATGCAGGCCAGTCACGGGGTCTTGGGATGATGTGCGAACTAAATCCATACAATATAGGGATTCGTGATACATTTACCGGAGTCCTTCGTCTAAATCGCCTGCCCAAATATGGTAAAGGCGACAATTTCAAAGTTTCTGTTCTGAAGGAGTTTATGAGTTCTCGATGCTTTTGCCAGTACAAGAACTCTGCAATGAAGTAGCTGCCATAGTTTATCGCTTTCTTTAGCGGGTTTTTAGCTATTTGAGCAAATCTCAAAAAACCAAACATCCCTGTGGGAGTCAACGGCAGAACTGATGCAAAAAAGCAGGGCACGCCTAATTTCTCTGCAATGTGATATCCAAAGGTAGCTAGCGGCGTGTAGATGATTACTTCAGCCCCCTGACACGCTACCCAAGCCGACTGCAATTGTTGAAGCAAAAGCTTATCTCTTTCCTCTGGCTTTAACTTTTCTCCCACAATCAATCGCTGTCCTTGTTTCGATTGCAGAAACTCTTGCATATTTCCAGCGATCGCTGCAAACTCTAAATCAAACTGCCTCACAAAAGATGCAAAGTTTTCGTGTGTTGCCACTGTTACCTGATGCCCCGCACGTTTCAACCCAATACCCAAAGCACAGTATGGTTGCAAGTCTCCTCTTGAACCTACTGTTAAGATCGTAATCTTTAGTTTCCGGCTTGGTGCAGTCGAACTTTGCCTCAATTGGTTTCTCCACTCAAAACTCCGGCTCTACTCAAGATTGTACTGAATTACCTGTTGTTGGAAGCAATAAGCTCTTCTTAAGCCTTTGGTTTTGTTTGGAGACAAAGGAAGACAGCTTCAGGCGATCGCAGTCTCAAAATTTTCTTAGCCTTTAACCATTTACTATCAAGCAGATAAATGTTATGCGCTTAAATCCAAGATTAAAATCATGATTTTAACTTGCTAAGAAAGTCCGAAATTAGCAATTCTGATAAAAGAAAGTTTGATCGCAAAAAACTACTTTTGTCAGTAATTAGCAAGGCTGTCAATAATAGTACAAGTAACTGCTTTCAATGAAAGACGATTATCTCTTGTGTTCCCGATTTAGCTGAGTTCCCCTGATTCTTATGAGTTACAAAAAACACATTACTGGCATTCCAAGCATTGCCAAACTAAAGCATCAATATTTTTTACACATTTGTAGTGCATTAGTTTACAGATAAAGGCAATATTTGCGATTTGCGATCGCAACCTACAGATAATAGACAGTGCTAACTTAAACACCTTTTATCCATCTTTAATACTTAAAATGCGATGTGTTGCAGAGATATTTATTGTAACTAAGAGATGCAATGATATTTAGAGCAAGCGCTGTTAATAGCAAATTAGAAAAAAACTTATAAAACATGACTCATTTTGGTATCCTTTGTCCACCCAGTACTGGACACCTTAATCCAATGACAGCATTAGGGCGAGAATTACGAAGACGCGGGCATCGTGTCACTCTCTTTGGAGTTGCCGATGCTCAATCTAAAGCACTGGCAGCAGGATTAGATTTTTACATGATCAGAGAGTCTCAGCATACCTATGGAGGAACTGAAGAGTCCCTAGCAAAGTTGGGACAATTGAGCGGTTTTGCCGCTTTGCAATATACTATGAATCTAATGAAAGAAGGAGTAAATCTACTGCTTAATAAAGCTCCAGAAGCTCTTAGAGAAGCTGGTGTAGAAGCATTGTTAGTAGACCAATTTATAGTAGAAGGTGAGACTATTGCCGAATTTCTACAAATTCCTTTTATTACTGTATGCAATGCTTTGCCAGTTAATCCAGAAGATGATATACCGCCTTTTTTTACAGACTGGAGATATAACCAGGCATGGTGGGCGCGTCTACGCAATCGATGTGCTTACTTGTTGATGAAGCCGCTCACAAAACCAATCACGCAGATTTTAGATACCTATCGCCAAAAGTGGAGCTTGCCCCTTTACTCTCAAACACCTGACAAAGATACCTTCTCTCAACTTGCCCAGTTGAGCCAATTGCCTAAAGAATTTGATTTTCCAAGGCAGTCTTTGCCCAAGTACTTTCATTTTACTGGCCCCTATCAAGATTCAACTGGACGAGAACCCATACCTTTTCCTTATGAAAAGTTGACTGGGCAACCGTTGATTTACGCATCGATGGGAACTATACAAAATAGTTTATTAGAAATTTTTCAAACTATTGCCTCAGTTTGCGTTGGATTAGATACCCAGTTAGTAATCTCTCTTGGTAAAGAGAGTGGATCAGAACCGCTCCAAGGATTACCTGGCTCTCCGATAATTGTTAGTTACGCACCTCAACTGGAATTACTTGAAAAGGCAATTCTTACCATTACCCATGCAGGATTGAATACAGTTTTAGAATCTTTAAATAACGGTGTCCCGATGGTAGCAATTCCAATCGCTAATGACCAGCCAGCAGTAGCAGCACGTATAGCATGGAGTGGGGCTGGTGAATTTGTGCCTGTGGCTAGTGTAAGTGTTCCTAAACTGCGAACAGCAATGAAGCAAGTTCTTGAGCAAGACTCTTATAAGCAGAATGCACTGAGATTACAATCTGCTATCCATCATTCTGGAGGAGTCAGTCGTGCTGCTGATATTATCGAACAGGCCATAACTACGGGGAAACCTGTTTTTCTATCGAAGGATAAATAGCGTTGTTAAGCGTTATTTACAAGATTAGGAAAAAGCAAATTCACAATTTAATAAAATGAAGCTTATAAATAAGATAAGTTTTAAGATACAAGGATGGGATAATAACTCTTTAATTTTTAAAGTTACTTTCCTATATTTATTATCTTTTTCAACACCAACTGCTGCACAAATCGTCCCAGATACTAGCCTTATTGATGAGTCTCGTGTTCTCAATCAAGGCAATACGAGTATTATCAATGGAGGAACTAAAGCAGGTGATAACTTGTTTCATAGTTTTAAACAGTTTTCTTTACCTACAGATGGCACTGCGTATTTCAACAATACTTTGGATATCCAAAACATTTTTAGCCGAGTTACAGGTAAATCTCCTTCCGAAATTAATGGTTTAATTCAAGCGAATGGCACAGCGAATCTGTTTTTGATTAATCCTAATGGAATTATTTTCGGCCCTAATGCAAGCTTAAATGTTGGTGGTTCGTTTGTTGCAAGCACAGCGAATAGTATTAACTTTGCTAATAATTATCAATTCAGTACTACAGATCCACAAGGCATACCACCGTTACTAACCCTTAATGTGCCTATAGGACTGCAATATGGAGTAAATTCTGGTGCGATTCAAGTTCGTGGCACAGGACATAATTTAACTATTTCTACACCCTTGTTCTCGCCCATCTTAGGAGCTGGCGCTAGTCTAGATGGTCTACATCTATCTCCAGGAAAAACTCTTGCTTTGATAGGAGGTGATATTAGCCTAACAGGTGGTATTTTAACGGCTCCAGGAGGGCGAATTGAATTAGGTGCTGTCGAATCTGGCATAGTTAATCTTATTCCTAGCCTCACTGGTTGGACTTTAGATTATAAATATGTACAAAATTTTCAAGATATTAAGCTGTCTCAACAAGCGTTAGTAGATGCTAGCGGACTTAGTAGCGGTTCAATTCAATTAGTGAGTAAGCAGATTTCATTAACCAATGGCTCAGTAGCATTGATTCAAAATCAAGGAGTGCAGTCAGGGGGAAGTATAAATGTGAATGCTCTTGAATCTCTCGAATTAAGTGGAACTTCTCTTGATGGAAAAATTGGTAGTGGATTTTTGAATGAAACTGTAGCAGGGAATATAGGTGATATCGTCGTTTCAGCAAAAAATTTAGCTATTCAGGATGGAGCGCTTATCAATGCCAAAACTTTTACGGGAGCGAATAGCGGCAATATAATTCTTAATGTTTCTGAATCGACGCAAATAATAGGATTTTCCTCTATTAACCCTAATAACAATAGTGGCATTGGCAATTATACATTTAGTTCTGGCAATGGTGGAGAAATAATCATCAATACAGGGGAAGTCACAGCTTTCAATGGAGGAACTATAATATCTGGAACCTTTGGGAATGGCAAGAGTGGAAATTTAATTGTTAATGCCTCCCAAGGCATAAAACTAAGTGATTTTAATCCTTTTATTGTTATTGGAGCAAGCCAGCTTGCTGTTGCAAGCTTTAGTGCTGGACATGCTGGCGATTTAACCATTAATACACCAAAACTTTTTTTACAAAATGGCGGCAGCATTAATTCTTATGCTTTTGCTACTGGCAATGCAGGAAATATTAAAGTAAATGCTTATAATTCCGTAGACATAACACGTGAAGGTTCAAATGGGTTGAATTATAAAATGCCTTTTGGTATCTCTTCATACGCAACTCCAAGCTCTGATGCAACACAACAAGAATTATTAAATGTACCTATAATTCCAAATGGAGCATCTGGAGATGTAATAATTAATACTACCAAATTAAACATTAGAGATGGTGGAGTAATTAACGGAAGTAATTTAGGAAATGGTAATGCAGGTAGCTTAAGGATTAATGCTAATGCGATTTATTTAGATAATAACGGGAGTATTGTAGCAGCAACTGTATTTGGTGAAGGAGGCAATATTTTTTTAAACTCCTCATCTTTACAATTACATCGAGGCAGTAACATTAATGCCACAGCAGGCGGTGGTGGTAACGGCGGAAATATCGACATCAATACACGACTTATAATTGGCTCAGGAAATAGCAGTATAAAAGCTAATGCATTCGAGGGACGTGGCGGCAATATCAGAATCGACACCGAAGGACTATTCCTTTCTTCTGATAGCAAAGTTACAGCTAATTCAGAATTCGGATTGAATGGTAATATTCAGATCAACGCCTTTGATAATAATTCTGGCATCACTAAAGCTGCATCAGAAGGTATTCCGAAAACTCCTCAAATTACCCCAGCTTGTCAAAAACGAGTAGGCACACGAACCAGTAGCTTTGCTGTTAGTAGTCGCAATCTACAATCTAAGCCTAACGACCTAATACATAACAATATTGAGCAAAGTAACTCTTTTTCCATTTCAGGTTTTAATAATCTGTATAATCCAGAATTATTAAGAAGTAACCAACCCACACAAATTATAGAAGCCAACGCTTTGATTCGGGATTCTCAAGGGAATTTTGTTTTGACGACAGACCAAGCAAATTTAGCTTTGGATGATGCTTCACTGTCTGCAAGTTCTTGTTTTTCAGTATTTCAGTGATAAAAAGATATAAAAATGATTTTACCTCAATTTTGCTTTAAATATCTCTTCTCAGGCGTTTTAGGGCTATCTATAATTCTAGTTCAATCATCTTCCCCTGCCCAGACTCCAAAAAAAGAAAAAGAACTCCTCAAGAATCAAGCGGTATCCCTGACTTCATCAGGTCACGAACAATTAGCTCTAGATCGGGCAAATGATGCTTTAAAAAGTTGGCAGGAATCTACGAAAATTTATCGTCAACTAAAAGATCAAGAGGGAATTACGGAAAGCCTGATTAATGAAAACCTTGCTTTCCAAGCATTAGGATTACATAAACAAGCTTGCAATACACTTTTAGAAGCTTTAAACTTTAATACAAATCTAAGTATTTGCGACCCGACTTTGCAGCAACTTGCTGTTGCTGAAAAAGAGCAACTGACGACATTAATTGGTAAGCAGAAGGCAACATCGGTTAACTTGCTTGGATTACAGAATCTCGGAGAAGTCTTGCGGATTCTGGGGAAGTTAAACGAATCTGAAACAGTTCTACAAGAAACATTAACGCTAGCAAAACTTGTATCTTCATCAAAAATTAGCGGTATTTATCTGTCTCTGGGTAATATTGAACAGACAATTTATCAGCAATTGCAAGATAAATATTCTTGGATAGAGGAACCACTTTTTAGAGAGCAGATTGCTAATATTATTCCACAAAAGGCGCAAAAATCGCTTTTGTATTACCAAATATTAGAAAATATACCAGATATCTCCAAATCAGCTAAACTACAAGCTCAGTTGAATCACTTAACTTTACTGATAAGTTGGAAAAAATGGCTCAGTCATCAACCAAATCAAGCGAACCTTCATCAGAAAGTTAATCAACAGATCCGAGTATTGGTAAATCAAATAGATGAAAATTCTTCTGCCTTTTTGGAGTTATCACCTGAGCCATCTATTCATGCTCGGTTGAATTTTGCTAATAACCTCAGCCAGATCCCAGATGAACAATTGAAATCAGTAGCAATTCGATATGCTAAATTAGCCTTGAAAATGGCTGAAACTATTAATAGTATCCGATGGTTATCCTATAGTTTTGGTACTTTAGGTAAATTATCAACTCAAACAGAACAAAAACAGGCATATTTTAAGAAAGCTTTAGGATTCGCTCAATCAATTCGGTCTTCCGATATCGCCTACCAATGGCAACAGCAGTTAGGACTAATTTACCAAAAGCAGGGAAAAACTGAGTTAGCGATTCAGAACTATAATGCTGCGATCGCAAACATGACTCAAGTTCGTGATAGTTCTTTGCCAAGTAACCGAGATTTACAGTTCTCATTTCAAGAGGAAATGGAACCGACATATCGCAATTATATGCGATTACTCTTAGCATCTCCTAGTCCTGATCTAAAAAAAGTAATACAAATAAATCAAGGACTACAAATAGCACGTTTAGAAAACTTTCTTCGATGTGGCAAGCTTGACATTGTTGCTTTAAACCAGCTTCAAAATCTCAAGAACGTTCCATCTGTAATTAATATTATTGACTTAGAAGATACTATAGAGATAATTGTTCAGTCTCCAAATGGCTTACTTCACCATCATTCTGTTGACTCTAAGTTAGTCAGATTTCAGGTGAATCAGCTTTTAGAAGCGTTACAAAGCGAAAAACTTATTAATATCAATGAGAGCGCTATTACCCATTATTCTCAAAAAATTTATGAATCTTTAATTACACCAATTAAAAGATATATACCCTCATCAGGGACGTTAGTATTCACTTTAGATAAATCTTTTCAAAGCTTACCAATGGGATTATTATATGATGGTAAAGATTATCTAATAGAGCATTATAGTATTGCAGGAACTGTAGGTTCTAGGGTAAGGCAACCTAGAATCTTGCATGAAAACCAGATGGTAGCTTTGATAGCTGGACTATCAAAAATTAGCCCCAGCTATATAGATAAAAATGCACCCAAAAACATGGGAAATTTGCCTCCATCTAAACAAGAACTAGAAAATGTTGAAAAACAAACTAAATCGTCAGTAGCCTTGTTAGACGATAAATTTACCTTTAAAAGGTTCAAAGAAGAACTGACTCAAAATAATTTTCCTATTGTACATATTACTACCCACGGTCAATTCAGTTCTGATCCACTCAAAACAGTACTGGTAGCCTATGACAAACTAATTAATATTAGAGACTTTGACAGCTTAATCAGAGACAAAACTGAAAATAGTCAAGATGCAATTGAGTTACTTGTCCTTAGCGCCTGCGAAACTGCAAAAGGCAACAAGCAGTCAGTGATGGGAATTGCAGGGATAGCTGCCCAGGCAGGTGCGAGGAGTACTGTCGCTACTTTGTGGCGCGTGGATGCCAATTCTACCGCTTTGCTTATGCAAGAATTTTATAAAGGGTTGAATAATGGCTTACCTAAAGCAGAGGCATTACGTCAGGCACAATTGAGTTTACTGTCAAATCCCCAATATCGAAAATCTTACTACTGGGCCCCGTTCCTCCTGGTGGGAAGTTGGTTGTAGAATTTCACCATCTTCAAACCTTCTTGCGCTTTTTGTAACTCTTTTGAATTATTACTACTTTTCGCTATCTCAAAAGCCTTGGTGTATTGGCGTTTAGCTTCGTTTGTCAACCAAGCCCTCAGATAGCGATCGCCCAGTACTCTGTAAAGAGTTGGATTTCGGCTAGGAGTTGCGGTTTCCGTGTGTGACTTCAGCATCTCAATTGTTTCATTTAAAAGATTTTCTGATGCATAGATTGCGTCTATATCAAGAACAGTCTCCTCTGGTGGTAGTCCTAATTCTTTAATGCGTTTAATATTTTGTGCAATTTCTTCTTGTGAAGCTACAGACAATAGGTTAACAGGCGTTGAATCATAGCTAAAAGCATTACCATCTTTGTAAGCAAAGACATATATTGTATATATGCCCCCCGGTTGAAACTCCTTTTCATCACTTGGGTAGGCAAGCCGAGTTTGATTTACAATTCTTTCCCATCTAAACTCGTAACTTTCTACTTTGACTTTGTAAGAAGTAGCACCCTTAACAGGAGTCCAAGTTATTTCCGGGCGAGGATTCAATGTTGAAGTGCCGTAAGGAGAAATAATTGTCAGATCATCGCTTTCTTCTGTGCCTCCTTTGGGACGGAAGCATCCTACGACATTGTTAGGGTTGCAATTAGCATTAATAGTTTCAATCTTGGGGCATTTGTCTGAAACAATACCACTAGATAATTTTAAAATTTTCCCAGAACTGTAACAGAGAAAGTCAATAGTGCCACCGTTTAAAACTTCTATGCTTTCTTTTTCACAAATCAAGCTTTTAGTGCCAAAGCGTTTCTCGCCTCCGCCCATTATCCTGCCAATTGCCTCACAGCGAACTTGGCTTCTTTTAACTCTTATTAGTGGTACATTTGCAACCAATGGTATATCTTTGAGTATCAAAGAAGTCAAGCATAAAAATACCCAATACTTTGTACTTAATGCCACAAAAAAATCTCTATTTTTAGTATTATTTCCTTTTATTAGCTTATCATTTATTCAGTATACGATCTAGTAATTCCTGTCTCCAAATAGTAACGTCTGAATCTGTAGACTTAGCAAGTAAACAGAATTCTATAGAAATTCTGGCATCATCGATTTTACCTAATGTTTCTTGTGCTTTAGCTAATAGGCAATAAGCATCTATTCTTTGATTATCTAAACTCAGTGCTTTCTGTAAATATTTTTCAGCATCACTTATTTTATTTTGTTCTAAGCTTGCCCAGCCCAAATTTTTATATAATGCGGCTTGTATTAATGGGTCGTTACTTTTTTTTAATCCTGACCGAGCTAAAGAAATTGCTAGATTGTAGTTACCCATTTTAATCTGAAGTCTGGACAAGTTATTAATAGCTATCAGCGCTGAACTACTACTTTTAATAGCTATGTTATATTCTTTTTCTGCTAATTTATAATCTCCTTGCCCATCATAAAAACGTCCTAAATTATAATGCACTGTCCAATCATTTGGGGTTAATTTAAGCAAGTTTTGATAAACATATTCTACACATTTATTATCTGACAATTGCTGACAGTTTATTCCTAAGAGATTGTAAGCATCTATATTTTGATTGTTATATTTTATAGAAAGCTCATAGTCCTCTTTAGCCGCGCTAAGATTACCTATTAGCATGAGCCGAGAAGCTTTATTCAAATAATACTTAGATATAGCCAGTTTAGTTGAAGGATTAGTTTCGATTGCCCAACCAAAAAAAGTTTCTGCACTTTGATAATCATTCCTTGCTACTGATTCCTCTCCTTGAGCAACTAAATAATTAGCTACACTAGGTGCAGATAATTTGCCTATTACGAAAATTATTAATGCACTTGCTACAAATCTTCCAATCTTAAAAACTTTAGATTTGAGAAAATGATGAACTTTACTTTCCCAAGGAAGCTTTTGTATTCGTTCAGTTATTATTTCTGTAGTTTGTGGTCGAAACCCTGGAAAAGGATGTATCATT
Organism: Nostoc sp.; assembly: GCA_041743605.1. Taxonomy (GTDB): domain Bacteria; phylum Cyanobacteriota; class Cyanobacteriia; order Cyanobacteriales; family Nostocaceae; genus Nostoc. Next base: position 4,737 of record JBGTMK010000012.1, on the reverse strand, counting down.
TCATCGATTAAATCTGCTACAGGCTTATCAATCTGCGGTGCTTTATCTCTCCAGATTAGCTTTCCTGTCCTATCTTCTGTTGGTAACTGCAACATTGCTACACCAGTAACCAAATTGACGATAGTTCGTCCCAACGCATAGAAGTCAGATTGTGGTAACGCTCGACCATCCATTTGTTCAGGTGCAGAGAACCCAATCGAACAAACTGCTGTTACTTCATATCCACTTCCTCCTCCTGTTATGTTATCTCTTCCGCTAGACCCCACTTTTGCTAAGTAAGTTTTAGTAATTTTCCTTACAGTACCAAAGTCAACAAGTGCCAGATTACCAGTTGGTTGATAAATAATATTTGTTGGTTTGATATCTCTATGGAAATATCCTATCTTGTGTACATGATCAAGAATGTCCAGCAATTGCAACATCCATTCTAGTGCTAAATTTTGAGAAATTTTGCCATTCGTTTCTAACCACTGTTGTAAATTCTCTCCTTCCATCTTCTCCATTACTAAGCAATGCAATTCTAGGCGTGGTTCCTTTGGTAGTGTAAAAGTAAAGTAATCACTACTAGCAGCTTGAGGAATTCCCGGATGAGATAAGTTGATTAATGCTAATACTTCTCGTTGCACTAGCTCAACGTATTTAGGTTCATTCCACCTTAATACTTTCATCACTCTTGTTCGAGGTTTTATTCCCCATTTTGGCTCAATATCTTCAACCTCGAAAACATCTGTATAGCTATCTATATCTTTTTCTAAAGGTCGTAATGGTCGCAGCAAACGAATACGTTCATTTATTAGCAAAGGAGTTCCGCAGGCTAAACAGTTTTCAATATCATCAGGGTTATGGCGCTGATTACAAAGGTGATTTATGCAGTAAACCACTTTTACTCCTGAATATGATTACTTGCTTTTAAGCCATTAAGTTTGTTATTTGAACTATTAAAATTTTTATATATTAAGCTTAATGGATCGACTAAGATATACTTTCTAATAGCTGGTTCTAAACTATAAGAAACTTCATCTTTAGGAGATTTCTGATTTATTTCAATTAAACAACGCTGTTCTAAAACCTCTATAGCATCCATCATATTAGAAATTGAAATTTCACAATTATTTTTTTTCCTGATAATATCAATCATATCTGAAAACTTCAATGGAGGTAATTCTTCTGATGTATGTTCTGCTAAACAAAGCATAATTTGTTTTTGAATATCATTTAAAAGTCCATTTCCTCCAAATTGTTGATTTAACATCTTCAAAATATTCTCGCTAATCAAAGTAGTCTTATAATCCAAGAATTTGGTTATATCCCCTCCAAAAAATTTATTAATCCGGCTGGCAACTAATTCTAAAAGTGATGGATTTGCACGGTAAATTTTAATCAATTTTTTACATTCTTTTTCTCCTTTCAAATCTTTTCTACGTAATATTTGCATTGCTGCATTTTCTTCTAAGCCTTGTATCTGCACGTAGGCTGGTAGGAGAGTTGTAGCCGTATAAGCAATTTGATCTAAAGGTAACTGACTCGTCACTATTATGCAGCTTTGATGCTGCTCTTCTATAAGACGACGAAATAAATTTCCACACTCTATTTTCTTTTCAAATACCTCTATTTGTGCTAAACCTTCCAGCCCATCTAGTATTAGTAAACATCGATATTTTTTTAGTTGGTCTAATATTAAATTAAGTTTTGATTCCCTAGATTTATTTTCTATTTTTAAATTTAGTATCTTAATTATTTCCTCTAAAGCATCCTCAATTGAAGAACCATAATTGATACTTTTCCAGATGACGCAATCGTATGAATTTGGTTCCTCTAAAAGTAATTCTTCAACTATTTTGGTAGCAACAAAAGTTTTTCCAGTACCCGCAGATCCAAACAAATATACACAATGATGATTAAAAAGCTTAATTTGGTTTTTTAAATAATTAATTTCTTTTTCTCGCCCATAAAACAGATTTATTTTAGGCAACTCTCCATAAATTTTAGTCTTACCTATTAAACTATCGTTTTGATTAAGGTAATCTTTTTTTACTATTTCAAGCAAAACATTTTTCACAGTTGCTTTTTTTATTTGTACTCCACCACCAATAGCTTCAGAAAGCATTGTCCATAAGTTTGGCCCTACTGCTGTCCGCAAATAGTGCATATTATATCCTGAATTAGCTGCTATCTCTTGATAATCTTGACCATTCCAAGCCCCTTTTATAATAGCGATTTCAGCTTTTGACAAATGCTTACCAGTAGATTCAAACACTTGTCCATCTAGACCTTCAATTATTTTCTCTATGTCTAAATTTTTATATGAATCCATATTGAGCAGTAAATTTACTTTAATTTATCAATACCTTTACCAAAAATAAGAGCCTACAAAAATTGGCAAAATTCTAGATGCATAAGTGTTTAGCTTAAAAGGTAGTTGGACTGTCAAAACCTTGATATTACAAGCAACACATAAAAAACCTTGTGGGAAAATTTAAAGGAATTTTTAGAGCTTATTGTTTTTGCTAAACCTCAGAGAACGGGGAGTTATATAGTGAAACATCATCAACTCACCCTCGTAAATTAGCACAAGTATTGATCTATACTGTAATCTATTCACGTTAAATCTAACCTATACTTTTTTTAAAATAACCTATACTTCTTCACAAAAATTCATAAAATTATTCCTTCCTAGTTTCCTTTCTAAGGTGTATGATTTAATGGCTACATCCCAGAAGTAGTATTACGTTATCTCAAGTTACAGTTACATCTAGCTCATATTCGTGAAAAATAACCAAGGCTAGCAGCCAGGAACCACCCTTAGTGAGTATCTATAATCGCTAGCTGACTTCGTTAATAAACGAAAGATGAGCTGGTATCAAAAGAGTCGGCACTTATGATGCTTACTCTGAAGCTTGGCATAGATAATAGTTAAAGTAGTTTGAGCCAAAGCTACTATTAAACCTAGTAATTACATACAGAGATGAGGAGGCTTGAATTAAAAATTAGGATAACAGTAGATCCAAGACGGGTAGAACTTCTGCAATATCAAGCTAATTGAAGGTAGGTATGGAGGTGAAGAATTTATGACAATACCCACATTTAACGGACAAAGCGCCACTAAGGAGTAGCGCTTTGTCCGTGGTTTAAATTGCATATAACCTCAGAGCGGGGTTGATCTCGAAGGAACAAAATAAGTAGACGTTGAAGTTTGGCGACGGAGACGACTACTAAATTTGTCCGAGAGTTTTTACCACGCTGCGATATCTATTATAGGATCTACTGCTTAGAAAGTCTATTTCTTGCAGTATGTTTTGGCTGTCGAAATTCATTAAATTAGTTAAATGTAAAGTTTAATGAAGATAAAACCCGAATTTTGGAGCAAAAAATAGTAGCAGCGTGAATGGCCCCCTCTAGAGCTTGAAAACCAAGCACCAGGGGAATAAACCGTGTTAAATGAAAAAAGTCTGAATAGCTCAGTAGTTGAGCGCATGGAATCATGCATTGCAGTGTTCACACCTCAGCTTTATGCTGTGGTGTCAGGTAGTTTTGAGAATATCCTTGCAAAAGCTAAAGTTTCACAGCTTTCAAATTGGCTGTGTTTAGATGATAGCGACAGAAACATTACTGAAGTAACTGTCGCAGGTGATTGCAACACAGGATTTTACTGGCAATTCTTGCTTGTAAACGTAGTTCTCTCTAAGGAACCGCAAGGGGAGAACTAATGAATGCCTCTTCAACTGAATATCCAAACAATCTCACGGCTTGTGAATACCATGAGTTGTTAGCTGGTAGCGCCATTCATCCGGCGTTGATTGAGCGCAACTTTTTCCATGTAGAGGGAGAATCAGTTTATGATTTCCTGTTCATATCTGATAAAATCCCACGTAAGAATGCGGGTCGGGTAACAGATGGATACATCAAAATGTATCAGCACCTATTACTAGGTGGGACGTGGATTCAGTCACTTGACCCATTCAAAAACTGGCAACCGATGGAATGGGGAAGGATCAAGCCGAACTTCCCCCGCATTGATTGGCAAAAAGGGAAACCCGTCAAATACGAGTCACCCCCCAAAACCCCCAACCGTGTTACCTACTTTGATGTCGCTAACCCCATTTGGGACAAAATTGCAAAGCGTTATTTAATTAAGCGCTATCATTCGCTTTTGGCGCTGCGCTTGCTGGATCAACTCAATCCACTAATATTTTGGGAGTGGGTAAAGCAACATCCAGAGATTCCAGTTATCTTATGCGAGGGCGAAAAAAAAGCGGCCTGCTTGCTCTCTTTAGGGTTTGTAGCGATCGCACTTCCGGGAATCTGGAACGGGCGCGTGGGAAGACGGGATTTTGATGAACGGTTGCATCCAGATTTAATGCCCTTGGCACAACCGGGACGCAAGTTCATTATATTATTTGACTACGAAACTTCTTCTAAAACTAGGTGGTCAGTTTACCAAGCCACTGTTCGCACTGCAAAAGCAATCGAATCGGCAGGTTCTGAATGTGAAGTTGCATTACTGCCGGGGACAGAAAAAGGCGTTGATGATTTTGTGGTTGGTCGCGGTGAAAAGGCTGATGCTCTACTGACTGCAATCATCGATGATGCCAAATCACTTGCCGATTACCAGCGCTCGTATCGGGCTAAGAAATGGGGACTTAGCAAATACAAACCAGATGTCACTGTTAATGTCAAGTATCTCTCTGAGGCTTTGTGCATTCCTGAACTTGAAGAAAAATGCTTGAGAGTGCCTGA
>JBGTMK010000011.1:0-4620 GCA_041743605.1 Nostoc sp. | reverse complement strand
GGGAAGCTAGGCAAGTTGGGAAAGTGTGGTGTACTGTCATAACGAAATATCAGATTATTTTGCTCATCTTGAAAGTGATAGCGGTAATCGATATATCTAATCTGATTATCTACAATAACAAATGCTTCACTGACTGCCAGTAAATATCTGAGAGCAAAACGTATCCTAATGCGGAGATTAGCTCTTTCTGTCGTTAAAATAACTGCACTATATTCATCAATGTATGTGTTAGAGCAGTTGACTAAAAGTTGCTCAATTTCATCTAAATAGGCTTGGATAACTTTACGCGACATCTCTGAGTTTGCTTTTTATCTCTTGGTGTAGAGCTAGATAATGCTGGTAGTTTCCTGCCCATTCTACAAACACTTCATCGTCAGAAGTTTCTCCTTGGGTATATTTTGCAAAAAATTCTTCTGAATTCATTTGGTACTTTATTTCATAGGTATTTAACTGTTTGGTAAGGGCAATCAACGCATCTAGTGGAGACGTATATTCGATGATTTGTTTACGCATTGATTTCTCCATTAAACTTCATGTTTTAACTGGTCAGGTAAATTTAGAGCATACGCTGTCATTTTCAGTTTTTCAGTTTTTAGTTTCTGGCTCTAAAAATATGATATGTAATTTTTGACGAAATCCGCGATGGCGTAACCACCAACCGAAAGCGTAGTTCACCCGCGAAGCGATGGCGTACCCGCCCGCCGGAGGCGATCGCTATGCTCTTGTTGCGGAATAAACAGCCCGTGGAGTTCTAACTTGAAGTCAAAATAAATACTGAATATAATGTATTTAAATTGACAAGAGCTTTATTAATTTAATGAGCCAGTTTACATTCCTCCAAGCTGAATTCCCCGCAGTTTACGAATCCGCAAATAAAGCTTTTAGTGCAGTATATCCCGACCCCCGTACCGCCTGCTTTTATGCCCGTCGTGCCTTGGAGCTAACCGTAAACTGGTTGTATCAATATGATAATTCCCTAGAACTGCCCTATCATGACAACTTGAGCGCCCTGATTCATGAACCGACCTTTAAAACCTTGGTAGGTGAGGCAGTATTTAACAAAACACGAGTCATCATCAAACTGGGTAATCAAGCAGTCCACAGCCCTAAACCCATCCCTGTCAACGATGCCATAAACGCAGTACGGGAATTTTTTCACGTTGCGTACTGGTTAGCACACACCTACGGACGTAGTAGCAAACCAGAACCGGGGCTGACTTTCAACCCGGAAGCACTGCCCAAAACTGCACCAGTGCCTAAACAAACCATTGAGCAACTCCAGAAACTAGAAACCCAACTGCGCGATCGCGATGAAAAACTCTCCACACTTCTCGCTGACAAAAACGCACTGGATGAAGAATTAAAGCGATTACGAGCAGAGATAGCAGCAGCCAAGAAAGCCAGCACCACCCAGCCAGATACTCACGACTATTCTGAAGCACAAACCCGCGATATCTTCATCGATCTGTTGCTGAAAGAAGCAGGGTGGATGCTCGATCAACCCCGCGACCGCGAGTTTGAAGTTACAGGGATGCCCAACGCATCGGGTAAAGGTTTTGTAGACTACGTACTCTGGGGCGACGATGGTAAACCCCTGGCGATCGTAGAAGCCAAGCGCACCCGAAACGACCCCCGCATCGGGCAGCAACAGGCTAAACTATATGCCGATTGTCTAGAAACGCAGTTCGGTCAGCGTCCAATAATCTTCTACTCTAACGGTTACGAGCATTGGCTGTGGGATAATACCAATTACCCATCGCGACAAGTGCAGGGATTTTACAAAAAAACCGAATTAGAATTGCTTGTACAGCGCCGGACTACCCGCAAATCTTTAGCAGAAGCCACCATTAAGCCTAGTATTGCCGAACGCTATTACCAAACTCGTGCTATCCGCCGTGTTACCGAAGCCTTTGAGACTGATAAAGACCGTAAAGCACTGATAGTCATGGCGACAGGTGCAGGTAAAACCAGAACAGCGATCGCATTGGTAGAGATGCTGATGCGTTGTAACTGGGTCAAACGCGCACTGTTTCTAGCAGACCGTGTAGCCCTGGTAAATCAGGCAATCAATGTATTTAAGAAACACCTCCCTGATGCCGCACCAGTAAACTTAGTAACAGAGAAAGATACCGAAGGACGAGTGTTTGCTTGCACCTATCCCACCATGATGGGGTTAATTGATGATACCCGCGATGGGCAGCGTCGTTTTGGCGCAGGGCATTTTGACCTAATAATCATTGATGAAGCCCATCGCTCAGTCTTCCAGAAATACCGCACCATTTTCAACTACTTTGATTCTCTCTTGCTGGGACTGACCGCCACACCCAAGGATGAAATAGACCGCAACACCTACGGACTGTTTGACCTGGAAAACAACGTACCTACCGATGCCTACCAGCTAGAAGATGCTGTAAATGATGGCTTTCTCGTACCGCCCAAAGCTGTATCAGTACCCCTGAAGTTTCAACGCCAGGGGATTAATTATAATGAACTTTCTGAAGCAGAGAGGGAAGAGTGGGACGCTCTGGAATGGGATGACGAAGGCAACGCACCTGAGCGTGTAGAAGCAGAAGCTGTCAATAAGTGGCTATTCAATCAAGATACTGTAGACAAGGTACTAGCGCATTTGATGACCAGGGGGCTGAAAGTTGCTGGTGGCGATCGCCTGGGGAAAACTATTATCTTTGCTAAGAACGAACGTCATGCCAATTTTATTGGTGAACGCTTCAATCTCAACTATCCGCACTTTAAAGGTGAGTTTGCCCGCGTTATTACCTTCAAAACCACATATCCCCAAACCCTAATTGATAGCTTTTCCAACAAAGATAAAGAACCCCATATTGCTATCTCAGTGGATATGCTTGACACTGGGATTGACGTACCAGAAGTAGTTAATCTGGTGCTGTTTAAACTTGTACGCTCCAAAACTAAGTTCTGGCAGATGGTAGGACGGGGAACCCGTCGCTGTCCTGATTTATTTGGTGTAGGACAAGATAAGCAATTTTTTTACTTGTTCGACTATTGCCAGAACCTGGAGTTTTTTCAGCATAATCCAGAGACGACTGATGCCCCAATAGGTAAATCCTTGGGCAAGCAGTTGTTTACTGCGCGATTGGAGTTAATCACAGAGCTAGATAAAAAGGTCGTTGAGGTTGGCAGTACCACAATCAAAGCACCTCAAGCCTCCGACTCTGAACCAAAGACCGATGCAGAATTGCGCCAGCAAGTGGCTAATCTACTCCACACAGAAGTTGCTGCCATGAATAGCGAAAACTTCGTAGTGCGTCCTAAGCGACGACTGGTAGAAAAATATACTAGTTCGGAAGCATGGGTATCGCTATCTGATGAAGATTTTAGCGCACTGAGCCAAGAAGTAGCTGGTTTGCCCTCCCAATTGGAAGCGGAAGCAGAAGAGACAAAGCGGTTTGATGTCTTGGTGTTGAAGTTACAATTAGCAATTTTGCGATCGGAGCCTGCCTTTGAGCGTTTACGAGAACAGGTGAAGTCACTTACCTCTTTGCTAGAGGAGAAATCAGCTATCCCATTAGTACGGGAGCAGTTGCCTTTGATCCAGGATGTACAAACCGATGAGTGGTGGCAGGACGTGACATTGCCCATGCTGGAGGTACTACGCAAACGCCTGCGGGGACTAGTAAAGCTGATTGAGAAACAGAAACGCCAACCCATTTATACCAACTTTGAGGATTTGATGGGGGATGAGATAACAGTAGAGTTACCTGGCTTTACATCATCGGATAACTTTGAGAAATTCCGAGCTAAAGCAAGGGCTTTTTTGCGATCGCATCAGGATCATGTAGTTATCTTCAAACTGCGGACAAACAAACAACTTACTTCATCCGACCTGTCTGAGCTAGAGAGCATACTGGCAAAGAGCGGTGCGGGTGAGGCGGAGGATATCGTCCGTGCTAAAGAACAGTCACAGGGTCTGGGTTTGTTCGTTCGTTCATTGGTGGGGCTAGACCGTGAGGTAGCAAAACAGGAACTGGCTAGGTTCCTATCTGGAAAAAAGCTTAACTCTAATCAAATTGAGTTTGCAAATATGATTGTGGACTACCTAACTGAACATGGCGTAATGGATGCTGCGCTCCTCTATGAATCCCCATTTACTGACATTACACCACAGGGGCCAGATGGACTATTTACCTCGTCCCAAGTGGACGAATTGGTTTCTCTGCTTGAATCCGTTTATGCGCGGGCAGTAGCGTAGAAATAAGTTAGGAAAACGTTGAAGGCATTGCAACTTTCTTATTCTGAAGAGGTGTAGCTGTTGGTAGTGAGCCACTAAATTTTATTGTCACTTCGCTTTTGGCTTCCATACCTTACCCCTGGCTCATCATCAATTTCATTTTTCCCGCTCCTGATTTTATCTTGGATTAGGTTGACGCAACCTGCGGGAACTACGGTTAATCTCTTTGATATCTAACGAAGTAAGCCTTGAGCATTCCCCTGGAAACAGAATCAAGACTCAACATTAAATCTACAAAAATTTACCCCGTTTTTGACCCCTTATTAAGAATTCTTCCGAAAAGGCGAAAACGCCCATACCGTAATCCCTTCAGCCTTTGTAAATAAATCTTGTGAAAGATTACAATTGTGCTT
>JBGTMK010000010.1:0-2698 GCA_041743605.1 Nostoc sp. | reverse complement strand
TCCCGTCACCCTGATAAACAATCACTTTGCTTCTAAAAGTGGGGGATCAGCTTCTAACCCAAAACGGATAAAGCAAGCAACAATTGTTAACAAATTTGTTGTAGATCGCTTAACCACTGACCCAAATGCAAATATTGTCGTTCTGGGCGATTTGAATGATACTCCAGGTTCCCGGCCGATAAAAGCTCTTGAAGGAAATCAGCTAGAAAATTTGGTAAACAGTATTCCACCGGAAGATCGCTTTTCTTATATCTTTCGGGGAAGTAAGGAACTAATTGACCAAATCCTGATTACCCCAAACTTGTTTAATAATGGAAATCCTGAGATAAATGCTGTTCACATTAATGCAGGTAATTCTAGGTCAGCTAGCGATCACGACCCTGTGATTGCTCGGTTTACTTTATCAGCTTTTGGAGAGGCTACTCCTATTTCATCAGTTCCACCAGTTATTATTTCTGAACCAGTAGTTACACCAAGCACAATTCTTTCTGGGATTACTGGAGACGATTTGCTGAAAAAACTGGATAGCCTTTATTCTCCTGGTGTTAGCCTCGGATATGGTAGCGCCCGTGACTTGCTCTACACCAAAATAGATAACCAAGGCGGTATATTAACAGACATCTACGCTGGTTACAGTGTGCCGCTCAACCAAAATTCAGACAAACCCAGAGAAGAAGCTGCACGACACAGAATCAATGCTGAACACGTTTGGCCGCAGAGCATGGGAGCTGAAGGCCCAGCAAAAAGCGATTTGCATAACCTCTTTGCTTCACGGATAGAAATTAACAGCGATCGCGCCAACTTTCCTTTTGGAGATATTCCTGATGATCAAACTACGTCTTGGTATCTCGACGATGAAGAACTGAGTTTCAAGCCGAATCCCCAAAATATTGACAAGTATAGTGAATTCAAACGGGGATTCTTTGAACCACGGGAGGCAAAAAAAGGAGATATTGCTCGGATAATTTTCTATTTCCGCACAGTCTACCCAGAACTGGCAAATGCAAGCTTCTTTCAAAAACAAAAGGATACTCTCTGTAAGTGGCAAGGAGAAGATCCAGTTGATGCTGGTGAGGTAGCACGCAGTCAGGCGATCGCTAAAACACCCCAAGGGAATGATAATCCCTTTGTCTTAGATCCTACTCTGTCACAACGAACCTACTGCAACTAAAAAGTATCGGAGGTCTTAATTCTATTCTGCTTGGAAGAGTTTAAGACCTCCGTGTTACCGGCCAAGACAATTCACAAATAGTTCCTCTAGAAGAAAGGGGTACTCGTTGAAATTTACCTTTAAGTTGCCTTGCTAAATTTCTAAACTGTTGCGTGCCGTGACCTTCTCTAGATGAATTGATACCCAAACCATCATCTATAATGCTTAAAGTGTACCAACCTTGAGATGCAAAGCAAGTGACTTCAAGGCGGGTGGCTCCTGTGGCGTGTTTACCGACATTGCACAAAGCTTCTTCTAAAAATCGGCAGAGTCCTTGTTTTTGTTCAATGCTCAAGTATTGTTCCTCTATTGGCTCAAAGGTACGGATTTTAACTTTAATGGTTCTAAAGTAAGGAAAGTCTCGCGCTAGAGTATAGCTGTAAACTTGGTAGAGAATTTCGTGAAGAGGGTCTTGCAAATTTAATACTAAAGTATTTCCTAAATAAAGACTCTTGTCTTGAGTTGGTGGTTCTCGCTGGAGAAATTCATAAATTCCCCTGAGTTCATGGTTTAATTTATCAAGTTCTTTTTCCAGTTCTGGGAGTAGTTCTTTTATTGGCAATTCTTGGCATCGTACCAGTTTCAAAACTTTAGCCAGACTTTGTAGTGGCCCATTATGAATTGTTTCAAATGTGCGTTCGATTACCTCTTGTCTAGCTTTAAGTCCCGATCGCAAAACTTCATCACATTGATATAAAGCAGTAAGTTCTATACCATTTACAGCTAAAACAAGAATTGTTGGGATTATTGGAACCCACCAGCCCCAAATTAAGAGCAAATAACTAGTGACTACTAAAATAGCACTAGTAATACCAACAATTATTAAATTTGCCAAAGAAGATTTAGTAAATCGAGCGATCGCAATTCCTAAAAAACCCCAGGCAAAAATCCATAGATATTCCCATTCATCTCTCCAAGTGGTTAAAAGTGGTCGGTCGTCAAGTACTGTACTGATAATCTGACTAACAGCGTGTGCTTGAATTTCTGTTCCATAAACTTGCCCTTTTGCAAGTTGGTTAGATGTAGTTACAAAGTCTTTATGTCTAGGGCTAATTATGCCGATAATAACAATGCGATCGCGCACCCACTCTGAATTAAATTTGTCGCTTTTAATCTCATTTAAAGATATAGTTCTAAATCTTTCTCGACCACTACGAAAATTAAGCAGTACTTTGACTCCGGTTGTATCGCTTCGTACATACCCCCCAAGGTTAGGGATATTGCCAAGCTTTATGGTGGTGCGATCGCTAATACCATTTTTTAAGCTAATATTTTCATGAGCTAAATAAGCTTCTGCTAAACGTAGAGATAAAGATAACTTGTATCCTTGAGTTGTTGGTATTGCTAATAAGCTTTGCCTTAGTTTACCGTCACTATCCGTAATTTGATCAGCAAAGCCAATTTGTTCAGGATATAAAACTGATGATGTAGCAATTTGGTTAGGTAATACTTTTTCAATCGCAATTAAATTTTTGATATTTTTGAAAG
>JBGTMK010000009.1:0-6174 GCA_041743605.1 Nostoc sp. | reverse complement strand
TCCGCCGCAGTATTCGCCAAAAGTCACGGCGAGCCACTATGAATGATCAGTATATGCTTTCTGTTTTGGCCGCATCTCTCCCAAATTCAATCCTCTCCTATAATCCCACTGTCAATAGGGTTTGAGACGCGCTGACCCTGCCAGAATTAGGGGATATTCTTTATACAAAAGGTGGAACTACTGGCATCGCTCGCGTTAATACTTATGCCCATCCATTTAATGTTTGGGTTCATGTAGCTATTCTTAAGTGTGTTCCATCAATTGAGCGTTTTTACTTACAATATGCTCTTAACTCTCCACATTGTTATGAACAATCACAAAAACTTACACATGGGGTTGGTAATCAAGATTTAGGTCTAACAAGAATGGTCAAAATAACTATTCCACTCCCCCCATTAGAAGAACAAAAAAATATTGTTAATCGTATCAATCAGTATATGGAAGCTATTAACAAAATTGAACAACTTATTAATGAGACGAAAGAACAAGCTGAATATCTTAACCAATCCATTCTCGCCAAAGCCTTTCGCGGCGAACTCGTACCCCAAGATCCCAACGACGAACCCGCATCCGTCCTCCTAGAACGCATTCGCGCAGAACGTGACAAACTCCAAACCAAAGCCGCTAAAAAATCCACCTCACCAACTGGCGGACGAAGCAGCAAAAAGGCATCGCAGCAGGAAGCAGAGCCAGTCCAGCTAGAACTGGGGTTGGAGTAGTACAAACAAGCAGGCGATCGCATTTACAAGAAAATTGACGGCAGACTAAAGCTAAAAAGCTAATTTTACAAAAAGCTAAAAAGATAATTCGCTAAATTTATTAATTGACAAAATAATTAAATGACTCTAAGTTAAGTAGCTAATTTAATAAATATATTTATGCTGACAATAACCGTAAGCTCCTTGAGTGGCGGTCAGGGCAAGACGACGACATCCCTGTTCCTGGGTCGGCTACTATCGCGCCAGGGTTTACCTACCTTGATGCTAGACTCTGACCCCCAACATAATCTCACTACCTATCTAGGTTTCGAGTTGGAAGCTAACCAACCAACCCTATTGGAGTTTCTCAAAAAAACAGTCGCACCAGAAGATTGCATCTACCCGACTCAAGATAACGACAATTTATTTTTAATCCCCGCCGATGATCAACTCGATACCGTGCAAGATTATTTATCTAACAGTGGAGTTGGTGCAACATTACTCAAGCGGCGATTGGAAGCCATCAGCAAAATATTCAAAGTCTGCATAATCGATGCTCCACCCCAGCGATCGCAAATTTGTTTGACAGTGATCGGCGCAGCAGATTTTTTGATCATCCCCGCAGAGGCATCAGTCAAAGGTTACGGTTCACTAGTGCGGACGCTCGACTTATTGAACGGCTTGCAAGATGTCGGTGCAACAGATGCCCAAGTATTAGGTGTTTTACCGTTCCGCGATCGGTGGTTTGGTAAAACCCAAGCACAAGAAAGTCGGGCGGCTGTAGATGGTATGCGCGACGAAGTGGGCGAGGGGTTGGTTTTACCTTCAATCCGCGAGTCAGAACGCTATAAACAAGCTATCAACAAACGTACAACCCTCTCGCAGTTGGGATATAACGACTTGGAATATCCATTTGAAATTTTAGTTGAAAAAATTCAGGCTTCACTTGGGGATAAATAAAAATGTCAGATAACGTACTCAATCAACTACGCAATAAACGTAATCGCCCGACAGTTGAACCACGTCAGGATGCACTCGTTAAGAAAGTACAACCCCAAGCAGAAGAACAAAACTCACCACAAGAACCCAGCACAGTTACCGAACCAGCCAACCCAACTGCTGCATCATCTGACACACTTAGCGAACTCAAAACCGAACTCGAAAAATATCCAGAAACCCGACGGCATTCAGCGATCGTTTTAGAGAAAGACCTCGACCAAGAATTAACACGGTTTTGTAAAGATAGAGGCATCACAGTTGAGGTATTTCTAGAAGCTGCCTGGACTATTGCTAGTGCTGATAATGCGCTCGTAGAAAAAATCACTACAGAAGCCAAGCGCCGCTACGACCAACGCAAGCGGGTTGGGCAAATTAAACGGTTAATAACTATGTTGAGTAACTCGTCTAAAAAAGATAACGTATCGTCCCAGTGAAAAAGAGGAATAAATCAGCGATCGCTAATTGTTGAGTGTAGCGCGATCGCATGTATGACATTACCTTTGTCTATATGCTACGTTGAAAGCTTTTAAAACTATGGAGAATAGAGGCTTGTCAGATAGCTTGTTTAGCGCACTACGTAAATATCCCAAAAGCCAAGAGCTTGATCCTATTGAGAATTTTCTGACTGAAGGTTTTGCTTGGTTGCTGAGAAATAAAGAGATGCTTGCTCGTGAATTTATAGATTATCTCAGTTTAAAATTACCAGAACCTCTTCCTTTAACTCATATACTACCAGAGTGGAAAACACAATATACCTTCCCTGGTGGACAAATAGATATGTTGGCAGATTGGGGACAATTTGCCCTGATATTTGAACATAAGGTATGGTCAAATCTCAGTCCAGGGCAACTAGATAGATATCGTAACTATGCAAAAACAAATTCAAAGTGGTCACAAGGAAGATATAAATTAATTCTTATTACTGGATTAACTCGCCAGCATGAACAAAATCCTGACTTAGCTCTGACTTGGAGTGATATATATAAATTTTTGAAGCATTGGTTAGAAACAAAATCAGATGACAGTCTGGTTCGTGATTTTATAGATATGCTTGCTGAGGAGAATTTAGGGCCAGCAGCACCAGTTTCTTATGAAAGTATAGTTTCTTATTTACCTGCTCAATCACTACAGCCTAACCTGAAGAACATAACCTTACGCGCTGCTGAAGCAGATTGGCGTTGGGTATTAGAAAGAATTGGATTTAACAAAGATGTACCTATGCCAACGAAATATGAACATCGGTATGGGCGATTAGGCTTAGAAACTTTAGATGTTTCCTTTCTGAGTCTATTCGTTGGTACTCTTCTAAATGGCTCCCCTTTTAAAGTGCAACCTTCAAATTTACATCTCGGCCCAGATTTTTGTTTAATTTTAGGTGTTTATATAAAGAGATGGAAGTCATTTGAAGCAGATTTTTTTCATTCTGATGAATATACTAAATTGCGCTCAAGATTAAAAGAGAATTCAGGAACATGGGATTTTCACGATCACAGATTTGACGTAGCGCAACCAAATTTTTGGCATCCTCTTCATTTAAGAAAGCCTTTAGCAGAGGTCTTACGAGGTACTAGAACGTTTGAAGAGCAAGTTGACAGATTTATTTTGCATGGCCGTGAAGTTATTGAATTGCTGCTTGCTGGCGGTGAGTTAGAAGCTTTAACAAACCGCCTTCATCCTATTGCCAAAAATAGTATTTCTCCTGTTGAATGAGTTGTTTTGAGGTAAGGCATATCTTATAGAGTGCTTTAGCTGTGGGAAACAGTGATCGCACTTCACGATTAATGGTTATCTACCAGAGAAGGAGGAGATGGAGACGGTGACAGCGCTGCAACAGGCAGAGTTACTGTTCAAAGATTGGGCTGCATGAGCTTTGATAGCGATCACGCTTTCTGGTACTGGTTCAGCTTAAAGAGTAGATTAATTTTATCGGTTTAGTTGGGCATTTTAACTGACGCAAGATAATTAGGGATTAAAAAATAGCCGCAAGGATGGCGCATCATGTGACAGTGAACTTTGATATCCAGCCCTGCCTCTGCCGCCACTCGCCCAATTGTCTCAACTATCGACAATCTCTTTCTCCGTGTCGGGTTCTTATATCCCACTCAACCTTGCTAAGGGTGTCAGAAATAAAAATAGGAACTCGAGAAATTTGGGTGTCAACATCGAAAAAGAAATATGCACTAAATCTATTTCTGTCTTTTTCTTCTAGACTTTTCAGATAATAATGGCGCGAACCCACTAGTACGAATGGCACAATTGGATATCGATGACGTATTAGTAGGATAAACTCTTTTTTGTGTTTCCAGTTGTTTTCAACATCTACGAAAACGGCATCATATTCAAATCGCACTTTTGCATCAGAGATGGCTAATTCAATATTGTTAGCCCATTTAACTCTCCGTACTATAGCAGATGTTTGAATGCCGATTTCCAATAGATGACCGAGAAAAGGATTTTCTGTCAAGACAAGCACACTATTAATTGGACGCTCAAGACTAGCGGCGGAAATAGTAATTGTGCTGAGTGAATCTGTAATTTTGCTAATGAGATATGGTTCCTGTTCAACTCCTAATTGCTTCGCGTGACGTAGCGTCCGCTCTCGTGCATAATTAAAAAGACTTTCAATGTTGATAATTCCTTGACCTAAAGGATCTGCTGCCCCAAGGATTCCATCAACTAGGTAATGAGAAAAGATACCTTGCCCCAATTCAGGAAGCTCATAAGAAAGCTGACCACCACTACATGATGTAATGCAAACATATCCTTCGGTATTCTTTGATAATTGCTCAAAAACTTTATAACTCATACGAACGCTAGCAGCAGGATCTTTTCCAGCCCCAGAATGACATGCATCAATTATCAATATCTTATTCTTGGCACAACATTGATCCATCTTGTCGCAAATCCATTGCCAAGAAATAGCTGTATCTTCCAAGGAAGCTAAACTAGAGTCGAGTGGAAGTAGATAGCACTTTCCATCATTCCCAAGTATCCCGTGACCACTAAAATAAAGAATAAGAGTGTCTTCTGTATCAGATGAATTGCATAAATATATTATATTTTCGATAATATTAACTCTTGTAGGGCGTAGCTCATCCGGTTGTTCATCAGTGAGCAGCGTTGACTGAGTAGAAGCGAAACCATCTCTTCGTGTATTAAGGGCTTGCTCTATCTGAAGCACGTCCGAAACGCAGTAGCGAAGTTGTCCAATTGTGGGCTTGTAACCATTGACCCCAATAAGTAAACATCGGCGTGTACTATTCATGAGGTGTCTCCTTTTTTAAAAAGCTTACCATTCATACACTCAGCTGTTCTTAGGATTAGGTGGAATCCCTTCACTATACAAAGGTCTTTAGTTCGGCTCAATGCCAATGCAGTTTTTTACAGACATACCAAGTTTCGCACTATCTTCAAATCGCAAGATGAAGTCAGCTTTTCCCGATCTGGGAAAAATTGAGCATTAATTGCAGGTCACTACAACTACCAACGGTAAAAAACTGTATTTCACTCAAGTGAAAACCACTGCGAATTAAACAAAGCCTTCATCAACTAATTTACCCTCCTTGCTGGTAATCTCATGACGTTCACCTGACCCATCAACAACACGACACCAACTCTCAGAAATCAACTTTACATTTTCTCCCTCACCATTAAACCAATAACTAAATCCACCATACATCCCAGGAACCGGAAACCACATTCGCGGTTGCTCTATCTCTAGCAACGGTTCCAACTCTGGCAACCTCAAACCAGATTTTTCAACTAAATCATTTACTCGACCACGAATAATTGCATGGAAATGCTTTTGAATTGAGACAAGCGTTTCGTAAGGAACATATATTTTGTAAACTGGCTCCAGTAACTCAATTAACTGGTCATGTGCTTTTATCCTGGCGATATCAACTGGTCTTTGACAAGAAGTATTCTTTAGCGTCCGCCATCCTCCCATTGCTACCATTTGCTGAACTACTTCTACTGGTGCGTTCCCATGTGCAGCTTGATGGAGAGGGGTGTATAGTGAGCGCCCATTAGGACGAGTCACATTAATTAAGTCTGGACGCTTATTCAAAATTTCAAGAGTTTTGTTCCAGTTGTAAGCTTTTGCAGCATCTGCAAGGTTATGGCGAATCGCAGTTTCATCATCCCCAAGTACTTCTGACTTTGTAATCCCGTCCCATTTAGCACTCATCGCTTTCAATCCTTGAGGCAACTCAAAACTATAATTCCCACAGACAGGGTAATGCCATAACAGATGCAACTGAATTGACCAATAATAAATGAGTATAGCCATCGATGCTCCACCCCAGCGATCGCTTTTGCAGTGTTGGCAATGGCAGGGTAGCCGCCGAGATACCAGCAAAATGGGACACGTTGTAAAGTTATGTTACGCAGATGTTTGAAAACCCTTGATTTTACATTGTTTCAATACCGATTTGAGCGTCTCCTTTCTTGTGAAAACATCACCAAAAAAGCTCAT
>JBGTMK010000008.1:0-4868 GCA_041743605.1 Nostoc sp. | reverse complement strand
AAGCTTCTTACGGGGCGCACATGACGGTGATTACCGAATCTGGGTCAACAAGGAAAAGCTATCACTTTCGGATTGTAGCGGGCAGTGGCACACCAGAGTACAGCCAAATTGAAATTATTGGCGATACTCCCAGCAAACCTGAAGAAGTAAAACCAAAGGTCAGTTACACCGCATTATCTGATAGCAGACATATCGCTAAAGGAATGCAAGTTGCCCTAAAAAACCAGTGGGTTACTACAGATAGCAAGCTTTGGAAGCGTCTGAACCAACTTGTGGAGTTGCGATCGCAAGGAGAGGAACTTGTCGTCGCCGCCAGCACCACCGGAGTATCAATGCAATTGGTTGAAAAACTCATGCTGCTAGGTGGAAAACGCTTGTTAGAAATACCACCACAGCGCAATAACCCTCTAATAACACCAAATACAGGTAAAACAAACTTTCTTTTGAATCAATAATTTTTAAATAACCAGTGATGTATAACGAAAATTTGACCTCCAACAACCAAATTTTAGATATCACAACCGAGGTAACTGCGATTGTACCAGTGAGAGCTGCAAGTCAGGAAAGTACTCACAACAAAACCAACCGAGCGCTTGAGTATCGGATGGAAAAATTTAATAAATTACGCTACCTGATGGTAGCAGGACTTATTGCAGGGCTTGCCCTACATGGGTTAATCCGATTTGGAGGTAGCTACAATATCGGCAGTCTCCTATTCGGTGAGAAAGCAGTAGCTCAAACAGTTCCATCGAAGTATTCAAATTTGAACACTTCGATAGATAAAACAAAACAAACCAAACAGCCACAACCCGTCGCAACTAAATACGTCAACGGCGCACCTACTCCTGACTGGAGCAGTATCACGTTCAAAAATATGAAATTCGGCGGTGCTGGCAGCGTCGAATTCCCTAATATCAAAAACCCTGGTATGAAGGAGACACGCACCTGGAGTACCGGACAAAGCCTTGCCGAAGTCATGGAACTGGGCGATTTTGAAGCAACTGAGTTCAATATTGAAGATTTTACGCTTGAAGATATCGCCAACATCACGGGAATTAACCTCAAAAATCTCAAACTGTCAGATTTTGAGACACTAGAGTGGCAAACACTTGAAGACCTCGCCGAAGCAATTCCCAAGCTTGAAGATTCAGAAGTCGGAGCCATCCCACCAATTAAAGAACTAGTGACCAAAGTTACAGGCAGCACCGCAAGCTACCAAACTGTTGGTGAAGTGCTAGACAATTATCCCGAACTGGGAGAAGTGGAACTCGGTAAGTACATCAAACTCGATAAGTATAAACTAACCAGCATCCCCGGTATTCAGGATGCACAGCTAAAGGACTTTACTAACTGGCAAAACACAACAATTAGTAAGGTTCCGGGATTAGCTGATGTACCGTTTGATCAGTTCCCCAGCGTACCAATTCCCGATGTCAGCTTTATCGGCAAAGTAGACTTACCCCTCGGTTCGCTTGAAAGCGGACGCTGGAAGTCAATAAGCGGTAGCTATCAAGCTGGGTTTAATGTCCCGTGTGAGAAAAAGTGCGGTCACATCGAAGTTTCGGGTAGTGAGACTATCGTTGGCGCACAATGGATGTCTGGTAAAGACCAAAACGTTAAAGGCGGATTCGGCATCTTGGGCAGCCTCAACGGTGGGAAAGAACCCACAGGTCGTCATCCCTTTGGGAAATCATTTAAACAAGTCATCTGGGATATTAACGAAGCTGACGGCAGTATCACCACCGCGATGTTCTTCCGTATTTGCAAGCGGGGATGGGTTGACTTGGGCTGCTCGCCCTACTTCATTGGCCCGGTTCCCTTCTTCACCTACCGCGAGATAGACCCAATTATTCTTGGTACACCTCTCACAGTCCCTAAAAAGTAAAAAGGCAATCATAGAAGAATTTATCCTCTTTAATTTTTGACTTGGAGAGGACATATCAGATAACTAATGAAGAAATATGCAACTTCACTTCATCGCATATTTCTTCGATTTACTCATGCAAAATCAGCACAGATTAATATGAATAATTATCTGTTTGTAACTGCTAAAACTAAGACAGTTAAAGAAGTAAAATCTACTCATAAAAATAGCAATTCTGACTTTAGTAAATATACAGATAAGCTCATGTCACCTCAAGGTTTACTACTTGCGGGTGGAATTGGCTTATTGTTGCTTTTACAGCTTTTTAGTAATGGTAAAAAAGGCAAGCTTGCTACTAGCTATTGGGGTGGAGCAAAGGAAACCGCCCAAGCTAAGAAAAAAGCCCTCAAGCAAATCGTCGCTCCTAAATGTGATAGTGCCAGTTTATATATTGGAGTACACAAATACAAGGGTCAAAAATTACCCAAGGGGAGTGGGGGAGTACCAGTTTATGTACCCGATGTCCAACGCGGAACTGCTGTAATTGGCGCACCTGGTAGCGGTAAATCATTCTCGGCTATCAACCCGATGATTTACTCAGCAATTGACCAAGGCTTTGGTATCGTACTATACGACTTCAAGTATGCAAGTCTTGCCAAAATCGCCAGTTATGCCAAATCAAAGGGGTATGACGTACACATCTTCGCTCCGGGATTTCCCGAATCGGAGGTATGTAATCCCATCGATTTCTTGCGCGATTCCTCTGATGCTGAAACCGCACGGCAGTTAGCTACAGTAATTAACAAGAACTTCCGCCTGTTGGGTAATGCGTCTGAGGATGCATTCTTTGGCCCTGCGGGCGATCAGTTGACGCAGGCTATCTTAATGTTAACCAAGGAGTTTGGCGATCGCGCTGATATTATGACGGCTGCGGCAATACTTTCCAGCGAGAAGATGGTCGAACGCTTGATGGCAGCAGCACTAAACCCCTGGATTAAGATAGCTTTTGGTCAATTATTTAGTTCGGCTGGCTCCGAAAAAACCGTGGCGGGTATCGCTGGTAGCGCTTCATTGATGTTCACCCGGTTCATGGCAAGGGGTACATTGGGATGCTTTGTCGGTAAAACAACCCTGCCTCTAGAGGTAAAACGCAAACAGATGATTATCTTCGGGTTAGACCGCGAACGCCGCGATGCTGTCAGCCCACTGATGACCAGCATTCTCCACATGGTAGTTTCCCGCAGTATCGCCAAAAAACGCAAGGAAGATGGCCCATTAGTAGTATGTCTTGACGAGTTGCCAAGTATCTTCCTTCCAGATTTATTTAAATGGCTTAACGAATCTCGTTCCGAAGGATTCTGCGGTATCCTGGGTTGGCAAAATATGGGTCAGCTTGAAAAGATTTATGGTAAAGAAATCTCTAAAGCCATCCTCGGTGCGTGCGGCACAAAATTTGTTTTTAATCCTGGTGAAGAAGAATCAGCACGACTATTTTCTGCATATTTAGGTGAAGAGGAAATTAAATATAAACAAAAATCTCGCTCAACGGGAGGGGGTAGGGCTAGCACATCTATCAGCGAACAAGAACGGACTCGGAAGCTGTTCGAGCCTGCCCAATTCCTCAAATTACCACCTGGTAAATGTCTACTTATTAACCCTGCTTACAGTAATAAAAATGAGGGTTCAGTACCAATATTAAAAAATATTAAAATTCCAAAATATATTATCGGACTCGAACAAAAAAACGATACTAAGTGGGATAAAGTCATTAAGGATCTTGCTAGGAAAAGTACCCAGAAAAAACCCACACAGGAAGATTTAGATTTGCGAGTCAAGGAAGTAGATCGCAAGTTTCCTATCCCACAAGCACCCGTACAAGCAGGCAATGCACCGTTACCTGTTGATGCATACAAGAGCTTTTTCTAAAAATGATACAATGTAGCGTCAAAGACGAGAATATCACTCAGACAAAAATAATTAAGCTAATAAATAATTATCACCAAAAAGGTCAATTAATTAGTTCACATCAAGTAAACAGCAAGAATGCACATTCAATTATTAGCTCTTTTGAGGAACAGTTTATCCTCCGACCAAGAGTGAAACTTCATGGGCTACATAGACAGATTGTAATCGATAAAATTGAAATTGAAATAAATGCTAAAAACTATGGTGAATTAATCAAACATCATGTAAATTTAATTGGTTTTGAACAACAACAATATGTTGCATATCTACTTCCTTATCAAAGAGTAAACATACATATTATTTTCAACCGTGCCACAGGAAGCCAAGGAAACTTAATTGACATTAGTTTCCCTCAATATAGTATGTGGAATTCAGAATATAAAGTTAAACTCTCTTACGAGGCAATTATCAATGAATATTACAGAGCAGAAAAACAACAACTTGAGTATAGAAGAGATATTGAACGGAAAGTTAGACGACTTATTGAATATTCTGAAAAAGTCACAAACTACGACCTACAACTCGACAACGCTATTAATAGAATTAACCAAATTCTTAGAAAAATGGCATAAAACTTGTGAGGATATTAATGTACAGCATCAACAAATCAATGAGGAAATATTTATAGCAAAAGAAAAACTAACATCAATGGAAGTTAAAATATCCAGACTAGATGACAAGCTAGAAGCAATGTTAAAAATTATTGCTAACCAAAGCGAACAACTAAGCGAAATAAATCAAAATTTCAAAAATAGCCAAATAGAACTAAGTCAAAACAAACATCAAAATGGAAATTCAACCTCTCTATCACTTGAAGAGTTTAAAAATTTTATTTAATAAAACTACCTCAGCTTCAACCCGATTTCATAAAAAATTACCCATTTCAAAGTAAGATATGTTTGACCCTAGACAAACTCAAGTTAATGAATCATATTTAAATACAACTGATACTGCAATTAAAACAAGTCGGGAATTAAGTAAAACCCTCATCAATGCACTTACTAAGATAACTAAAGTAATTATCGAAAAACTCGAAGAA
>JBGTMK010000007.1:0-2908 GCA_041743605.1 Nostoc sp. | reverse complement strand
GCACTGAAATATCAGTAAAATAGTTGGTTTCATCGGCACGCCGGTAACAAAATAACTAATTTTTAATCGCTAGAACCCTTGATTTTTAAAGCTCTTTAGGGAATGAAACAGCCCTGCTTTATAAGGGGGATTTAGGGGGATCTAAAAAGATTTGATACATCACTAAGAACTTTTCAAACATCCTCTCAGAGTGCTTGGTGTAAGTCCAGATTCTTTGGTTTAGGATGTGCTTCGGGGTGAATTATGCCGATCGCAATCTCCGACAACCAAGCCACAAGTCTAAAAAACTGGTGAACGAGTATCAAAGACTCATTAATGGAGTTCAAAGACTCGTGGATAAATCAATTTAATGCAAAATAGGCGAATTGCTCATACCAATTCTTGAAAGTAGGCGACAGATACCAACCTAGAAAGCCAGATTAAGTTCCGACTTTCTTAATTACGAACTACGAATTACGAATTACGAATTACGAATTAAATCTTGCACTCTCGTTATCATTTGCCTAACTTCCTCAGCTTTAGGGGACTGGATACGCTGCAATATCTCCAAGGCTGGCTGCAAATAATCTAGTGCTTGATTGTAATCGCCCTGTCGTTCTGCCATACCCCCTAAGCACCACAAAGTTATTGCCTGATCTTGGACATTCCCGATTTGTTGTGTGATACCAAGCGATTGTTTAAACAGGGTGATCGCTTGTTGTATTTCTCCGCTATTGGCTTTGAGTATCCCCAATTGGTACAATGTGGCCGCCTTACCTCGGACATCACCAATTTGCTCTATGATGGCAACAGATTGTTCATAAAGGGCGATCGCATCTTCACCCTCAATCGCCAACTGAATTTCTGCCATAGTGTTGATCTGCA
The DNA here is from genome assembly GCA_041743605.1 of Nostoc sp. Taxonomy (GTDB): domain Bacteria; phylum Cyanobacteriota; class Cyanobacteriia; order Cyanobacteriales; family Nostocaceae; genus Nostoc. The sequence goes on along the minus strand of JBGTMK010000007.1, from coordinate 2,044 downwards.
AATAACTCCAGGCTTATTTTAAACAACTTCCCTTGGCAGTTTCTTCTAAAAATTCCTAATTCTTGTCGTAAAGAATGTCTGAAAACCTAAATTTTCGGTTTTTAGTTCTCAATCAACTTACAACAAAGGGCTTAAGCCCCTTGTTTTGTCTTAGTCCGCGCAGACGGACTTTGCCTGTGTAAAATGAGACTGTTGGAAAACTATATCCAAATCACGGTTATACTTTCTCATAAAACCACCAAAATACTTGGGGGCAATGGCCAAAAAGTTTTTAGTTTGGGAAAGATATATCAGACTTTAATAACTATTAGAGGTGGCTGTAATGCCGACGATTCATTTTGTGGATGGTGAAAAAGGCGGGGTAGGAAAGTCTCTCTTTACCAGGACAATGATTCAGTATTGCCTGGATAAGAGAATTCCATTTGTACCAGTGGAGACAGATAGATCGAATCCAGATGTAGCAGGGGTATATAAGGAGATATGTAAATATGCTGTGTTTAGTGAAAATGAACGACAGGCAAATAAGGCAGATAAAATATTTGAGTGGGCGATAGAGAAGCCAGTAATTGTGAATTTAGCAGCGCAATCGCATAGAGCAGTACAAGGCTGGATTGACTCTAATCAATTAATTGAACTAGGAAGTTCACAAGGAGTGATGTTTTGCAAATGGTTTGTATCGACAGGAGGATACGACAGCATCAACCTGTTTACTCAGTCAGTGAATACCTACGGTGAGAAAATCCCTCATATCCTGGTGAGGAATTTAGGTCTGTGTGATGATTGGGAGCATCTAGATTCAGACTCCAACTTTCAGAACATAGTAAATAAATATCACATAAAAGTTATAGATTTTCCGAAGTTAGCATACAGAGAAAGAAACATAATTGACCAAAATCGGCTGACTTTTGCAGAGGCTAGAGAGTATAAAGAATTTGGAGTAATTGGGAAACAGAGAATAGTGAATTTTCTGAAGCTTGCTTATGCTGCTCTTGAGAAAGTAGGTATCTGGTATGAAAAAGTTGAGTAGCAGTAATTAGTCATTTGTCATTAGTACCAATGACTTCGGACAAACCCTAGCAGGAGATTGGATGGGGGTGCGACGACGTACTCACCTACTGTAGGCGATCGCTTTGCGAATTTGACTACAATCCTTAGAAAGAGTAGTAAAAACCTAAATGTCTAAAAAGTCCGATTCTCAGTTCCAAAATCTCTTTAGTTCACCCAAATCAACTCAATGGGACGAAAGATTAGCCCAAGTAGCCTATCGCTTTAACCGAGAATATCAACGTGAAACCTTTGAACTTCCAGCAGAAGTCCAGGCGATGCCAATATTCCGTGAGTGGATTGGAGGTAGTTTCTCAGGGAGAATTGCTTCGCCTTTTTGGGAAATTGCTAAACCTCAAAAAAACCAACACTGTATAGATATTGGCTGTGGGATCAGCTTTTTAATTTATCCTTGGCGGGATTGGCAAGCGTTGTTTTATGGGCAAGAAATCAGTAATGTGGCACGGGATACCCTTAATTCCCGTGGGCCGCAGTTGAACTCCAAACTGTTCAAAGGTGTTGAGTTGGGAGCAGCTCATCAGTTAAACTACCCATCAGAGCAGTTTGATATTGCGATCGCTACCGGATTTAGCAGCTATTTTCCACTCGAATATTGGGATGCTGTACTGGCAGAAGTGAAGCGGGTGTTAAAACCAGGTGGACATTTTGTCTTTGATATCCTCAACCCAGAACAACCTTTAGCGGAAGATTGGGCAGTTCTGGAAACCTATTTGGGTGCCGAGGTGTTTTTAGAGCCTTTGGCTAAGTGGGAAAAAACGATTAAAGCGGCTGGTGCTAAAGTAGTAGCGCAAAAATCAGGGGAATTATTTGAGCTGTATAAGATACGATTCTGAACTACCTAGTACCGCAAGGCGGAATTCGTAATTCGTAATGACGCTCTCTACGAGACGCTAAAAGCGAACGAATACTCGCTAACGCTGCGCTAACGTAATTCGTAATTAATTGTTTGCAAAGGTTTCAGACATTTAAAATGGGTGGC
>JBGTMK010000006.1:0-4368 GCA_041743605.1 Nostoc sp. | reverse complement strand
AATATGGGTCATGGCTCGATATAGTAATTAATTGTTTTGGCTACGCCAAAAAGCATTAATTACTATATCTCTCCACTCCCGCGCATTCATCCCACACTCCTAAGAGTGAGTGTGGGGCTTCTGCTGATCTAGCTAAAGTCCCAACAGATGCCGCTAGAATCCACGGTTTCGATTCTGGCTTTTGACTTGCTCCCAGGAACAATAAGCCGCAGCTAACAGCCAAGCTCCCCCAAAATGACCACTTGGCACAGGTGTACATCTGTAAGTGTTGATGTAACTGGGATGGGTGTAAATCGCTGCTCATATCCCTAGCAGTACCCCCACAGCAACTAACCCAACCCGCAATAGCAAAATATCTTTGACCTCTGGCACGGCTTGCCGCAAGTAAAGTGTGACAATTCCAGCGATCGCTAATACTCCCAAAACTCCCAGCCGGATAAATCCAGGAAAGGGGATATTCACCCAACAGCTACTCAATAAAGCAGGAATCGCTACTGTAGAAGCAAGGGTATAAGCTAAGTCTGGCAGATTGTCTGGGAGGGCTATCGCATTCACCCATCCCTTTTTAAATTCCTCCAATTTAGATGACTGGGGAATGGGGACTGGGGAATAGTGACCCCGATCGCTCGGAACCTCAACTACTATTTTTTGCTCATCTGCCATACTGCACCTCGATTTTGAGGTAGAAAGGGCGATCGCTTTCCTGTTTAACCAGTGCTGCGATCGCAATTACTAAAGCGGCTATGGTGCAAATAAGAATGATTGCTTGATTCACTCTTTTTTACCCCAGTCGCTGTACTTGCCGTAGCCGCTGGTTTCTGTGAGTCGGTCATTGATTCGGTTGATAACTTCGTTCTCGGTTGTGGGTAATGGTTTTCCCTGGAGGTAAGCGGCTGAGATTTCCGCGCACTCCTCAACAGTGGCTCCATTACCTAGTAGCTGCCCCTCTGGGAAGCCGACATTGTGAATCTCGTTACTGGGATTTGGCTGTTCAGGCATATAATTTGGATGATGTTTAGTTTTGCAGCGGCGGAGCTACATCGTTTTGGTGGGCGATCGCGCTTCTTGGGAAAATGCGATCGCCTTTAAAAATCGGTTTTCACGGCAGATGTTGAATTGAAATTCGTAACCACCCAAACCTGTAGAGAGTTCCGAATAGACGGCTTCACCTCGATTGCTTGTCGTGTATCCAAGCAAATGGCGCGGCCATGGTTCAGCTTGACGTGTAAGTTCTTCCCGCCCTTGGAGCGAGAAAACAGTTGTCCGACTTCGAGCAAAGCCCAAGTCATGGGAGCCTTGCCCGTCACGTATTCAGCGTGATGGCTGTCAGACCCCTCGGATAGTGGGTCAACGGTCAAGTCTTTCCACTCCTTCTTACGACCTTTACGGCTGTTAAAGGTGCTTGGTCGTTGCCCATTAAGGGGTTTGTCGGTGGTCTGTTGGTCGGTCATAGTGCGTTAATAGTCGCTCAATAAAGTGGGTTGTTTTTGGTCGTCAATCGCTTGCACAGCAATGTTTTGAGCCTTTTCTGTGAATATCGGCATGATACTCATTTGCTCTAATAAGACGGTTACGATCGCTGTTGCCACCCCCAAAAGGTCTTCATCTGTAAGTTCATCGCACCAGCAAGCAATATGTCGGGGAATGTCTTCAAAGCCCCATTCCTTTCTTTGATGCACCACAGTGGTTTGTTCCCGCATTGCCAGGAAGATTAAGCTGTTTAGCCCAGTGGCTTGAGCGCGGTTAAAGTTCTGTTCGATGTGGGTGATGATGTCAACTGGATTAATGTCTGTTAGATTCATGTCGTCCACTCTTTCAATGTGATTTCTTTGCCGATCGATTTAGGATGTCCAGGGCTTCTTGCTCTGGATTTTTAATGGGAACCGCTAACCCCGCGACGCTACGACTTACGGGTGAATGCAGTCAGTCATCAGTTATCAGTCCCTAGCAGGTCTTTGGTATTTGCTCAGTGCTGGCAGGCTGCTATCTCTGCCTGATTTGGGGGCGGGAGCTAGATATGGATTTTTAGATATCCAATAATCTATAATATTGCATATCTGGATGTTCTGGTCAATAATGGATTTCTGGATATGCAATAATTGGGGTGTCGATTATGGAAAGTAAAAATGGCAAGAACCGGTCGTCCGAGGTCGGGCAGGGAAGTCAAAGGAGTCAGCCTCAAGGTGAATCCCGAAGCTTGGGAACTCTTTCAGGATTTAGCGCAAACTATGGGTCTTACCAGATCGCAACTCTTAGAGAAGATAGCGACAAATCAGATACCGCTGTCACAAGAGAACAGTCAATTAGTGAAGTTACTGGGAAACTCGTCAGCCAGCTAATTGATGAAACAGAGAAACAGCTGGCTTATTACGAACAGCAGTCTGAACTTTTAAGAGAGAGACTCAAAGAACTAAAACATTTACCTGACAGCCTTACAGATATAAATGAGAGTGAATAAGCCGTCCTGCCTATAAAGGTAAGGACGGCTTTTTCATGGATATGTCGCCTACTTATCAGCAGGCGACGCATCTGTGACTATTCGGGGTTGAGTTGCGATCGGAGGTCAGCGAGTGGTGAATTTGGATCTTTTGGTTGGGGCACTTCTGGCTCATCAGGAACAAACTCAAGTCGAAATCGGAATCTTCCTTTTATCCAGCCTCCACCCTTAACTGGCAAAACCTCACACTTAAATCCTTCTTCTGTAAACCATTTGAATTCAGCGCTAGAATACCTGCCCGTCCCATGTGCCCAAGAACGAATACGTTCTGTTAATGTTTTTAACTTGGCCATGTCGGGGGTTCCAAAACAAAGACCACCAGAATTAGACACAACATCTTGATCGCTCAAGCCAGCCCTATCTTCAGGGTAGCCAAGCTCATATTTATCACTCATTTCGACTTTCTCTTTCGGTAAACAAACTGGCGGATCAAGCTACGAACTTCATCCGCCTTCCCTAATCTTTCCCTGACCACCAACGAATAAAACCAATGATTAGAGCTAAATTCACCTGCCAGCAAAATATTCTCAACCACGAAACCCAGACAGCAGAAGTTATCCTCACCCCAGTAACCACCAACCCACCCAATCAAGAGAATCTCCTCTTTTGGCAAGCGACACCAGCCGGTAACATTACATTGCAAATCACCAACCCTGCTGCATCGGCTCAATTTTCTATGGGGAGTGACTACTACGTTGACTTCACTGCCGCTTGAAGTGCGATCGCTGTTGCCCAATACCCAACACCTAACACCCAATGAGTACAGAAGAAGAGATAAAAGGTGCGATCGTCGTTTTCGCGGATGCGATCGGCATAGCCTCCCCAGAGCTAAACAATGCCATTGAGATTGCTTGCGAACAGCTAAACAAATTCGTGGATTACCTTCAAACCCTAGACCCAGAACTAGAACGTCATGAGGCAACCGTCTTGGGAGGCGCTATTTTGCAGGGATTGCCAATGCTGTTTGAAGACAACCCAGAGATCATTGCTGGCATTAAAGCTGACTGCCAAAAGATAAGAGCAAACCGCCCATGAGTGACGAAATTATCAGAGTAACTATCTACAAGCCAAAGCGAATACCAGATATCTATCCCCCACCTTTGGGACTACCTCTTAACTGGAGAAATGAAACATCAGGAGACTTGCCCCGTGCAATCTTTAAATTCTTTAGCTCTCGCCACTTGTCCCCCGACGAAATCAGCCTTGTAGCCGAATACTGCCAGCATTACATCAACGCCCCTTGCTGGGATGCAGTAGGAGGATTCCCCGATGAGCTAGCAGCGCTGCGGCAATCAGCTGCATTACTATCTACCGTTGACCAAATTGGGCAGTGGATTAATGGCTGCCTCGAAATTGCGATCGACCCTTTTTAAAACCGAACTTGAAAGTGCGATCGCCAACTTCAAATAACAGCTAACAAATGCTTATCATCCTGTTAAGTAACCAAAAAAAAAAGCGACAAAAGCCGCTAAGTCAAAATCATTTAATGTGCTATATGACAACAATTCTAGCATCTTTTGGAGGGTAGAACAATGATTTTATCTACTCCTCAAACAGTCGATACCATTGCATCTCACCACTGGGAAGAATGGCAATTAAGTGGTGTATCTGCAAAAATAATACAGCGAAATGTAAGAACCTTATATGACTCTAGAGAAGTCGATAAAGTTCTGAATCGCAATACCAAATCCAGACAAAAACACTCGGAGCATTTAGTACCTTGCTGGATGGTTTCAGGGGTAAATCCACTGACAGGAGAAAACACATTAGAAGGCGTACAAGCGAAGCCAGATGTCTCTCCATTAGGTAAAGATGGGAAAGTAAACAAGTATTTGGGAGCCGTTGGGTATGGTGCTTCTCCCTTATTCTTG
>JBGTMK010000005.1:0-23277 GCA_041743605.1 Nostoc sp. | reverse complement strand
ATATCTTGGCAGGAATCCAGCAATTAAGAAGCTTAAAAAATTTTGATGTTGAAATTGAAACTGAAGACAGGATAATTAAAACTAGTGCCTGTGCAGTAACAGTAGCAAATGCCGCGCCTCCCACTTCAGTCTTAGCTCAGGGGCCAGCAGGTCTGATTTATGATGATGGATTACTAGATTTAACGATTGTAGCCCCAGTTAACAAGGCAGGAGCGATCGCGGCTACATTTCATCTATTTCAAACGGCTTCTACAGGTAACGCCACAGAACGAAATGACATTGGCTTTCTGCGAGCCAAACAATTTAAAATTACGACTGAGCCACCACAAAAGGTTGTTCTAGATGGTGAAATAGTCGGCACAACACCAATAGAAATTAAGTGTGTACCAGCGGGCTTGAAAATTTTTGTACCATTAGTAGAAGAAGTTGAACCTACAGAAAAACTAGAGGGACTCCCTAATCTGACTATTGAGATGAAAGACACAGCAGAAGAATGAGGGCATTGGAGATTGGGCATGAGAAAGAGTTAGAGGGGAAAGACTTGCTGCAATTTTTCCCAGTCCCCAGTCCCTTTTTCAATTAAAGATTCAGGAGTAGGTTGCATTGAAACTTGTATCTGATCCAGCGATCGCTAAAAAAATTCGCAAAATGAATCAGCGGGTACGGTGGCAAGATCCGTTGATTGTGGAACGAAATATCGACCAAACTCGGTTGGTGTTGGAGGATGGTCAAACAGACAATTCTGAATTCTCATTTTTAGTTGTAGGCGATAGTGGTTCTGGCAAGCACCGGGGACACAATCCCCAGCGACAGATAGCTGAACTCATGCTGCCTCATCACAACGAATCCCGCTTTATGCTGCATACCGGAGATGTGATCTATTTGGTGGGGTCGAGTGAATACTACCAGCAGAACTTCATCCAACCCTACCGAGAGTTTATCTTGGGTGGAGAGCATCACAAAAAGATTGCTTATGATCAGATGGTTTTTAAGTTGCCCGTTCTACCAGTACCGGGAAATCACGATTACTATAATTTGCCGATTTTATTGAGCCTCGCGTCCCTAACAACATTACCCATTCGTCACCTTTTGCGATCGCGTTTAGACCTAGATGTGGGTTTGCATGGCTCAGGATGCGGTGACGCCTACGCACGAGCATTTCTAGACTATCTTAAGGCGTTTCAACTTCCAGGAGAGTTAAATGATCATTTAGAACAGTACTACACAGCCAAGACAGATACAGGTCGTTGTCTTCGCTATGAACCTGGGTATTTTACTCGCCTTCCCAATCGCTACTATACTTTTCGCTATGGCGATATCGATTTCTTTGCCTTGGATTCTAATACATTTAACGATCCACCACCGCTGCCTAAAACAAAAAAAGGTGATGCCGATCGCAAAATCTTAGAAAAACGCCGTGAAGATTTCGAGCAAGAAAAGCAGCAAATTATTGAAATCTCAGCCAAACTTCGTCCCGAAAATCCCAGCGAAGCCGACCAATTAGACGACTTCCACGCCAAGGTGTCACAAATTGAAGAAATTATTGTTGATATCGATAAGCAACTAGCCACTAAGAAAACAACGCTGACTGATACTGAACAACTAGACTGGCTCAAGCAAAGACTAATTGAATCTTGGAATAATTCTGAAGTTCGGGGAAGGGTGATTTATTTCCATCATCCACCTTATGTAACTGAAGCGACGAAGTGGGAACAAGCACAAACTTTGATAATTCGCGATCGCCTCCGTGGTGTACTAGATGCAGTAGCTAAAGAAATAGGTTCCTTAACTCAGGGGCGTCCTTTGGTAGATTTGGTATTAAATGGTCACGCCCACTGCTTGGAACACTTGGAGACAATGGATACAGGACACGCTGATTCTCATATCAACTGGATTGTTTGTGGCGGTAGTGGGTTTAGTTTACGACGCCAGCGGATTGAGGGAGCAGATTTAATGGAGACTTTTGGAAATGAAAATAGATTAGTGGCGCGATCGCATCTCTTCATTGGTCGTAACGGTGAAGGTTCTCAAAAGCGACGACCTTACTCAGGTTTACGTATTGATGTTAAAAGCGAAGGCTTTACCAACACCAAGGGCGATCGCCATCCCAAGTTCATTATCCGTCCTATAATTGCCGAATGGTATCAGCGAAAATGGCATAATCGTGAACTTGAGCCGCTGATTATCTATTAATACCCAACCCAGATAATTAGTGATTATTCCCACAGTCTATAATGTCTGCCAAATCACAGTTTGTAGTGGGGACTTCAGCCCCCAAAGCCAGGACTAAAGTCCTTACTACGAACAAACATTTTTGAGTAACCGACATGATATAACTTCCAATACTGCCAATACGGTTCGGTTAAAGCAAGAGACACGATTTATCGCCGTCAAGACAAACGATTGATCCTTATAGAGACGACGATTTATCCCGTCTTTGGATCTAGAGTTTTCATCAAAAAACCTTAACCGAATCATATTGCGAGTCTCCTAAGCGTTCTAGTGCCCATAAGCAAGCATATTTCAAGTCCCAAATCGGCGTATTTAGGCAAATTTTGAGTTCAGGAATTGCTCGCAAATCACCCAATTCACTAAGAGCGATCGCACAAGCAGCACGGGATTTCTGAAACTGCGGTTCGCGGTTGTGCAGGTTTTCTATTAACAAATCATAAGCGGGAGCATATTTTAGCCAGCCGAAAAGTTTCATAACATGATAATGGGCACCATAGTCGTTATATGCCTTGTCCCCATAAGTTGTTAGAAGTGCTGCTGGTGCTTCTTGTGGATAGATATCCAATAAAGTTTTTGTCGCTAAATAGCAGCGTCCAAAATCAGTTTCGTAGAGTTCGTTAATTACAAAATCTAGAACAGGAGTAGCATCATACTCATGTACTAAATCAAGGTCGTTGGGATGGTCATAAAGTACTTGCTCTAAGTAAGGTTGAATTTCTGTGAAGGTTATTTCACCACTAGGAACACCTGCATCCAAAAGCATCCGTAATCCTCGCAACCGAAATACCAGAGATACAGGACAACGGGCGATTTCTGGGATGGCTTTGTAGTAGCGTGAATCAATCAGGTCTTGAATGCAACTGCGCCGTGCATTGACGCTGGAACTTTGTAGCAGCGCCATCACCTCAGTAATTTGGGAATAGTCACCAGTGAAACGACAAACTGTAGCGATCGCTGCACTACGGGTAGGTTCATCCTCAACTTGAGTAAATTTTCGGACACGTTCTAAAGACGGCTGATAGTCAGCATTAGCTAGGGTGTGAATAATCACTCGATAAATTTGACCTGGTTTATCTAGTAGTTGCGCCACCTCTTCGAGAATTTCTGGATCTTTAGTCCCAATTTCCCCGATCGCCCACACGGTATTTTCAACAGTATAAATATCATCATCTTTGAGGCACTGCCGAATTACAGGTAAAGCTGATTCGGCTTGCAATCGCCCCAGACTTTCCACAGCCTTGCGTCGAACAATCCGGTGGTCTAACTCATCAGGGTTACTGGTTTCAATCGCTCGTGCCAAAGCCGCGATCGATTGCTCTGTGGGGAAGTTAATTAAATGGGAAACAGCAATATACTTATCAGAAGCGTCTTCGAGTTGTTCTAATGGTGTATCGATAATTGCGATCGCTTGTTCTTCTGTTAGCCCAAAGATTTTAAAAAAACGTTTATCCATTGGTCTGTAAATGGCTCTTGGATAATTGCTTAGTAGATGTCACTTTTACTATCGTACTAGAGAGTGGGGACTGGGGATTGGGGATTGGGTACTAAGAAGTGAGGATGATGGGAACAAATATTTTGCACTTTTGGAAGTCACCAACAGCGAGTCAAGCAGTACCAGTAGTACACATTGCTAATCGCATTGTCCAAGATATATTGAATTTTTCTCACCGACTTACTTAAAAGACTTATCAGAACTTGGAACAAAAGCTGTAGTTAGGTTCAACTTTTGAAGATTTCTGTCAAAAAGCTTTACTAGTGATAACTCAATCTGAGAAGATCGGAATATATGCATTTGTCAGCTATTAGTTCGTTGCCTCTTGCCAATTGTTCAGTTTTATGTAATAGCTAAGTACTAGTCTTTAGCAAATAACCAAATACAAACATTCTTTGGAACACTAAAAACACATCATTCATATCAACACGCATTTAGGAAACAAAACTTATGGATGAAACCTCAGAATTCACAACAACCAATAACATAACTGCCCAAGACGTAGCAGAAGTGATTACAGAACTTGAGCAATATCGGGAACGTCTAGTTCAAGAAACTACAGAAACAGCAAAACGGGCTAAGTTAATGAGAGTAAGCGTCATGGCAAAACTGGAGCCTGAACTTGCAAAGATTGATTCTGCTCTTGAGGAACTCCGTAATCAACAGGCTGCCCTGAGTGTCAGCAACTAGTACCGCAAGGCGGAAGTCACGCATTCAAAAGTCAAAATGAAGACAGCGTAAGGGTTTTGTTGATTGGGAATGGGTGGTTTATTTACGTCGATCTGTACTAGTAATTTACTTGGATAATTTAGCTAGAAGTTATATGCTCAACTCCGAAACTCAATCCGGGGCTGATTCGTTAAATCTGTCCCATGCAGAAACTGATGCTTTATTTGCAGCGGTGAGTGAGCAATTAAGCTTAAACACCTTCAACCCCGATGACCAAGAGCTACTACAGCAGATGGTTGAGAGTATGGGGGACTCACGGGGTATGGTTAGGTTGAGTTTCGCTGAGGCATTGGGTAAAATCGGTAAACCAGCGACCCCTTTATTGATGGAAGCTGTGGCAAATCATCCAAACCCAGTTGTGCGGAGAGCCAGTGCCAAAACCTTAACACTCATCGCTGACCCGATCGCAATTCCCACTTTGGTCAATGCCCTCTTAAATGATGAAGATACGGTGGTCAAAACCTCGTCGGTGGGGGGGCTTGCCAAAATAGGCAAGGCAGCGGTACCAGCGTTGCTGAAAATCTTAGCGTCAACCGAGTATCCAGAAAGTGCCAAAGGACATGCGGTATGGGCATTGGGATTTATTGGAGCAGAAGCGAAGGAGCATTTATATCGAGAAATTAACTCAGACTCGGCTGAAGTTCGCGCTGCGGTGGTGGGTGCGATCGCTAAAATTGCTCAAGAAGGTACTGAAGAAGGAGCATTTCATATTCTAGTGAACGCTCTCACTGATTCATCCTTAATCGTGCGGTGTGAAGCTGCATCTGCTTTAGGCAGCCTAGCCTATCAACCCGCAAATCCTAATCTGGTTGAGTTACTACATCATGCCGATTGGGAAACTCGAAAAGCGGCGGCTCTGGCATTGATGAAAATTGGCGATCGCACTTCTTTAGAACCCCTGCAAGCCGCATTAACCAACGAAGGGGAAGCAGCAGTTCAGGCGGTGATCAAGTTGGCGATTTCTCAAATTGAGAGACAATTGGAGGAGGATGCTTGGGAATAGGGCGATGGACATCTACAACTTGACATCTTCCTCTCATTTTGATAGTGCCGAAGTTTCTCCCAAGGTGATTGAGATGGAAGAGGGGTACTTAAGAGCGATCGCTACCCTCTTTTATACTTCATCACCTGATCCAATCGAGGCAAAGCACTCACTGCTGATTCACGAACATACGGATCAACAGATTCATCATTTGTCAATGCCGTCAAAACTTCCACCCCTCGGATGTCACCCATCGAACCGAGAGCATTGACGATCGCCACTGCCACAGCAACATTATCTATTGTTTTCAGAGCTTCAGTCAAAATCTCAAAGGCAGGAGAACCAATCTCACCCAGTGCCATCACTGATGCAATATAAACAACGGGATTTTGGTCATTAAGTGCTGTTTTCAATCCCTGTAAGCCCTCAATCGGGAAAGGAACATCAGGATGATTAGTCGCAACCTGTGCCAGAGCCTTAGCACAGCTACCCCGAATGGTGGCATTATCGCTATTTATTAATGACTCTACCAGTAGCGGTACAGTGTCCGTACCAATAGCGCCCAGTGCCTTTACCGCAGCTCGACGATAAGTCACATCTTCCTCATCCAAAATACCCATCAGCCGAGGAATAGTATTTTCATCACGGACATCAGCCAGTTCCCACATGGCTCGTTCTCGCAGATTAGGATTGGGGTGTTTCAACTGTTCAAATAGAGAATCTATAGTCATAAAATCAAATTTTCCTGTCTAAATCCCCCAAATTCAATCGTGAATTACGAATTACGTTAGCGTTAGCGAGTCATCGAGCGTCCGCAGGAGCGTCATTACGAATTACGAATTAGTAACAACTGAGGGACTCCTGGTCAGTTGCTCAACCAGATACAGGCAAAGCAACAGACTGAGAGTCCCTAAGTTTTAGAGTATGACGATCGCTCGTCTACGTCTAGTCAATTCCTATTACTATGACAGGGAGTTGATTACATAGTCGAGGAGAGCGCGGAACTCACCCAAAGCTTGAGGAGACATATCGCGAGGAGAACAAGCGCGATCGCGGGTGTAAGTCAACGCGGTAACATAAGGAGCTGTAGGCAAACCCAAAGAGCGATAAACTTCACGAGCACCTGCAATACCCCACTCATCCAGAGGGCCAGTACCGCCCACAACTAAGCTGTAGTTGATCAAGCGTAGGTAATGCGTGATGTCGCGAAGGCACTTGTCTTTCTTGACTTGGGTAGAGCCAGCTTCACCTTCTTGGGTGAGGTAAGGATATTTCTTGAAGGCAGCATCATAAGCTTCCTTCGCTACGTTATCGATACCAGCAGCTAGCTTCTCAGCAGCTTCTAGACGAGCGCTAGCGCGTTGAATGCTACCTTGAACTGATTCGAGATCAGAGGAGGTTGGGAAACGACCTGCTGCATCAGCAGCTCCAATAACCGTAGTGATAACTGATTTCATTGCTTTTTATACTCCAGATTAGATTTGATCGAGTTTTAATTTCAGTTGGCTTGACTAATAGGCTTTAGCCGTTAAAATTAGCAATTAGCTCAGAGCAGAAATAACGCGATCGAAGTAGCTAGCAGCTTCAGCTGCTAGAGCAGAGCAGTCGCCTTGAGGAGTTTCTAGCTTGCGGAACTTTTTACCAGCGTTAGCTTCAGTATTGGTATTGGTGATGTGAGCGACGCTGATAGCCTTCAAAATCTGAACAGCACGTATAGAAGAAGAGGCAGGTACGCCCAAAGCTGTGTAGGTTTCTTTCAAACCGTTCAAAGCACGATCATCTAATACTGAAGAATCACCAGCCAACAGTGCATAAGTCACGTAGCGTAGGATGATTTCAGCATCACGTAGACAAGCAGCAGTCCGACGAGTGGGGTACAAGTTACCACCAGCTTGAAGCAAACTAGTGTTTTCACAGGCAATCCCAGCGATCGCATCAGAAACTGCACAGCTAGCATTGCTGGCGATCGCATTTACAGCATCAAGGCGCTTGTTGCCTTCAGCAATGAAAGACTTAAGAGCTGCTAAGTCAGCACCACCGATAGGAGCGGTTTTGGCATCAGCCGTAATTACAGCTCTGGAAAAAGCATCAAGAACCATGAGTTCTCCTTAATATTCACAAATGGCAGATATTATTTTTGGCGTGTTCTCGATCAGATTTAACTGTGAGTAGCCAAACAAAAACATAGGGGATCAATAGTACCCTAGTCTTTAGTATGAGAGACAAAGTAATAATCTGTAATATTTAAGATCCCCAAAAAATTAAGACTTACGCGTTTCAATGGAACTCTACCACTGCGTAAGTCTTAAGGAAAAAATCTTATTTTTATTTTATCAAGCTTGTTTTAGCAGATGTTTGACCAAATTATCTTTCACCATCATCTGCCGTAAAACTTCTAACAAAAAATCCTGAGCCTCTTCTTGACTCAAACTTTTTACCTGATCTTTCAAATTTTGTAAGCGAAACTGTTGTTCTAAAGTTAGTTCGATTGGGAAGTCCATCATTCACTCCTCGGATTGACTGGATCAAAGGGTATTTGTTGTTACCGCTAGTGTGAAGGCGTAAGCTGTCATTTGCATTTCTATACACTAGTCTAGCACTGAGATATTAAAACGTCTACATTGTCAAGCCATAAGAAATAGACATTACAAAAATTTACAATTACACAACAACACGTCTGCCTCACCCTTTGTAGGGAGTTTGTTGAAGCTGGCCGCTAATGTTTAGAATGTTTATATACCAATAACTCTAAAAAGAAAGACCTCGTAAAACATCATCCGCAGGAGTAATAAGTAGGAGTCAGAAGATTGATAGACGCAATGGAATTTTTTCAGCTAAGTGCTGGTAAGTGGCGATCGCAACGTGCAACTCATCATCTGGCCTTCAAGCGCTCAGAGACGGGAGAATCAGATATACAGGTAGAAACTCTAGATGCCGATCATCCAGAAATCATTGAACTGTGCCAGTATCATGAAATTGACCCTAGCCTTTCAATAGGAGGGTCACGTGTGCGTTGGCTAGGCACTATGGCATGGGATAGAGAGGGTGAAGAGAATCATCAGGGAAAAACCATATTTGCGATCGTGCCTGATGGCGATAACCCAAGGCAAGGCAAATTACTCCGCGAAAGAGGTTACGCCGAAATAGTGCCAGTAGTCGGTCTTTTTCACATGGATGATGAAGATGGACTGGTGCTGACAACTGAATACGAAACAATGAGTTCCATTGAGCGATTCTGGTTTGCCAGCCCAAATATGCGAATGCGAACCAGTACAGTCAAACGATTTGGTGGCTTTAGCACAGCATCCTTTTGTACTGAAACCCGCATTGATGCTTCTGTTGAGGTTTCCAGCACAGAAACAGAAAAACTTGGGGCGGATGTTCTAGAAAAAAGCCAGTTTTATTCAGTTTTAGGCTGGTGAATTATCTCAAGCAAAGCGATGCTTTTACTCGTGGGCAAGATTATCTGCGTCTGGTACAAGGACTTGCCCTAGAACCGGGTATGGTGGATGTGTTTGATAACCTGCGCGATCGCATTCCCATTTGCACTTGGATCGGTGAGAATATCAACACCGTAAACGCTCAGATCAAGGCCTATCTGGAAGTTTGTCATGAGTGCTTTCATCCCCAAGAGCGTCGCCACATCCAAATTTTTGCAGTACCCATAGCTCAATCCTTCGGCATAGATGGGCTGTGCAATATTCTCACAAACCCCATCACCATTTTGGTAGATGTCGGTCGAGTTGCACCTCAAGACTGGTTTGGTGTAGTCGTTCATGAATACGCCCATGCCCATCTAGGAGACTTTGGTCACAACGAGCAGTTTGCCAGAATCCTATCTCATCTATGTTTAGGACTGGGATTGGAACCACCCTACTGGGAGGTAGGGATGGAGTCAACCTTGCGTAGCTGGCCTCACTGTAAATCAACCGTAGATCCCTTGGAATTTTGGATAGGTCACTGAAGGAGGCAGGGGCAGGAGACAGTATATGTCTGATTTTGAGTCCTGCATTTTGTACCTTATCTACTTGAAAACTGCCGTATTATTTCTACCCAATACCCAATGCCCCATTCCCCAATTCCCCATTAATTTCTTTTGCTAAATGTTAAAAATTATTGCTCTAGTTCAAAAAGGTGAAACTGAATCTCCTAATCTAAAATATGTGAATAAAGTTTGTTTGATGATTCACGTAGTCATTTAAGCTGGAAGTCCCACTCCCTTTATTGATTAGCTATGGTTGAATCTAGCGATCTAATCATTTCTTTGAATTCTGAAAATCACTCTTAGTTAAGTTTCGTGAAATATTATCAGAATTCTGAGGTTGTGATCCAACTACTCCTTTAATATGTGATTAAAAGTTGTTAACTTTAATTAAGAACATGGAGGCTTTAGAGTGCCAATTCCTCTGTTAGAATATGAACCTTCAAGTCAAAACCAGCGTGTAGCTGGATATGAAGTGCCAGGTGATGAACAGCCCAGGATTTTTAATACAGACAATATACTTTCTCCGTCAGATTTAGGTGATCTGATCGAAGCAGCATATCGTCAAATTTTCTTTTATGCCTTTGCTGCCGATCGCGAAACATATTTAGAGTCTCAACTCCGTAATGGACAAATTACAGTGCGGGACTTTGTTCGTGGGTTGCTGCTTTCTAATACCTTTAAGAAAAGCTTCTACGACCTCAACAATAATTATCGCTTTGTTGAGCAAGTAATCCAGCGGGTTTTAGGACGCGACCCATACAACGAGCGCGAAAAAATTGCTTGGTCAATTGTAGTTGCGACCAAGGGTATTGTAGGTTTCGTTGATGAAGTACTCAACACCGAAGAGTATCTGAGCAATTTTGGATACTCCACAGTGCCTTATCAGCGCCGTCGGATACTGCCATCTCAATCTGCGGGTGAGTTGCCATTCAACATCAAATCTCCGCGATATGAAGATTACCACCGTACCAAACTGGGTTTCCCCCAAATCATTTGGCAGGTCGAAGTACGCAGATTCCTTCCACAAGAGCAAAAGCCCAAAGCTGGCGATCCAGCTCTATTCCTGTCTATGGCACAAAGTGTCAATGCAACTGGCAATGCGCCACAAAGGATCTCGTCATTCAACATCGATATCGAAAAGTCTGTACCTTATCGGCAACTGGCAGGAATTAAATAACGATTTTTGATCGGTGGCTGGCTAGTACATCCATTTGATTGATTATTTTATAGCGTGCATAAGTCCTGGGTTATGTAGGAGTTTTATTTAGATATAACTAAGTGAAACAGACTCTATCCCATGTCTGATGCACGCTAATTGTTAATGGGGATTGGGCAAAACAGTTCCAAGTTCCGTACACGGATAGCGGTACGTTGAGCCAGTTCCGAGTAAAAAAGTGAGCTTGCACACGACCCGCGATGTTTTTGTGAAATAGAGCTAGTTTCAGGGGTGGAATGAGCTTAAAGTACAGTTCGTCTTTTTAACATCTCCAAAAGTTTGGTAAAGTGGGCGGGAGGAGTAGCTGTCACCTCAATCAACTCCCCAGACAGAGGATGCTGCAATTTTAGTCGCCAAGCGTGTAGTGCTTGACCGGGCAAATTTACCCCTACTGAATGACCAGAACTGTAAACTCGATCGCCGACAATTGGATGACCCATTTTGGCGCTGTGGACACGAATTTGATGGGTGCGTCCAGTTTCTAATTGAAAGTGAATCAAGGTGAAGTTACCAAGGCGTTCTAGTATTTGCCAATGGGTAACAGCGACTCGTCCACCTTGTTCAA
The DNA here is from genome assembly GCA_041743605.1 of Nostoc sp. Taxonomy (GTDB): domain Bacteria; phylum Cyanobacteriota; class Cyanobacteriia; order Cyanobacteriales; family Nostocaceae; genus Nostoc. The sequence continues at coordinate 12,076 of JBGTMK010000005.1, read as the reverse complement.
CGGGTATAATTGCCATTTTCTTGCGGTCTTGGGGATGGCGACCAATGGGCAAGTCTATAGTGCCACTTTCAGTTTTTGGCGCACCGTAAACTACGCCCAAATATTCTCGTCGTGCAGTTTTAGCTTTGAGTTGCGCTTGTAGATGACGATGGGCAATATCTGTTTTAGCGATCGCGATCGCTCCCGTTGTATCCTTATCCAATCGATGGACGATTCCCGGACGTTGGACTCCGCCAATTCCTGGTAAATTGGGACAGTGAGCCAACAGGGCATTTACCAAAGTACCATCTGGATGACCGGGCGCAGGATGGACAACTAAACCTGCGGGTTTATTGAGAATAAGTAACTGGTCATCTTCGTAGAGGATATCTAAGGGGATATCTTCTGCTAGTAGTTCCAGGGGTTGCGCTTCTGGTATTTCCAGAGTGATGCGATCGCCTAACTTGACATTGATCTTCTTAGATGTGCAAACTTGATCGTTAAGTTGGACGTTACCCTGTTCGATTAACTGTTGGATGCGAGAACGGGATAAATCTGGTAATTCTTGGGAAAGGAAACGGTCAAGGCGATCGCCTTTAGTGTTGACGCAGTGTATCGTATTCTGAAGGGGAAGCAAGCTAGGTAAAGCATCCTCTAGTGGAGTTGATAAGCGATCGCTATTTTTTTGGATTTGTAAATTAAATTCGGTCACAATTGCTCTAGATTAATTCCCATACTTTAAGTAAAGCGCGGAATTGTTTAAAAGGGCTGTTTGAGCATTGTGGCTGATATCATGTCCGTCATATCACCCATAAAAAACAGTTTGTAGTGTGGACTTCAGTCCCCAAAGCTATGACTAAAGTCCTTACTACGAACATTTTTTATTCGTTCATCTTCTAATTAGCAGCGCAAGATGTAGCGGTGAGCAAGGAGTTATGAGGCGTCGCGGTAGGTAATTGAGCAACTAGAACCACGTTCCCATTGGCATCCACTATCCACCCTTGGGCTTCTACAATTTGAGTAGGTTCATTGACAGAATTAGCTTTCTGTGATTTTTTTGCTGTATTTTCCTGCGCCTGAACAACCATTCTTTTCTGAATATTGCCAGCACGATTCTGAATCTTTGGAGAGAGTGTGATCCAATCTGCCAGCACTGCATCATCAGCTATCAATGGCTGTGTGGGATCGGCTACTAATCCTCCACGTCCAGTAGTAATAAATGAACTTCTGGCTATTCTTCCACCAGCATCACAACCGGCAGCAATTTGCTGTGAACCATCAACCAGATTTGCGGGTAGTTCCACTAATCCTTTACTGGGGTCAGTATCTGGTGAGTTGATTTGTACAGTGCCACTTAATGAAGGGTTTTCTTGAGAAAATGCCGTGATGTCACTAGTTCGGAGGTTATTCGGGTTGATTTCACCTGTTATATCAAGTCTTACTACATCTGCACGGGTGCGGGGCACAAATCCAAATATGTTTTTAGCGGTGATTGCGATTTTACCACCTGACCCGGAGATGGCATTAGCAGTGATATCGCTATTTCCAAAGGGAGTGGCGACAAGGAAGCCATTAGGTGCTTTGATGGTGATATTACCGCCATCTCCATCACCCCCTGCATTAGTGGATATTTGGCTGTTGCGGCGCATCAGTAATAAGTCTCGTACCTGTAGCTCAATGTCCCCGCCCCTACCTGACTCACTATTAGATGTGAGTGTTCCTTTATCGTCTAGCAGGATGGAGCGAGCAGTTACATTTAGTTCACCTGCTGAACCCAGATTGCTTGTATTCCCTGTGTAAGTTCCAAATGTTAAAATTTGACTGCTTACACTTACTTCAGCTTTATCCCGGACAATTAATTGTCCTGTGGTAATTGTCAATTTTCCGGCATCTCCAGAACCATTAGTAGAAGCAAACAAGCCACTGGAAAAACCATTTGTTGTAGTTCCCATTAACTCTACAGACTTGGAGGCGTTGACCATCAAATTTCCTCCTGATCCTGTGGCTATTATAAATTCTGAGTTTTTCAATGTTCCACTAGAATCTGTTGATACCCGTCCCCCGTTTTGAATAAGCAATCTCCCTGTGTTGATTGTTAAGTCACCCGCTTTGCCAGCAGCACCGGTTGAACTAAACAATACACTAGGTCGATCAAAATTACTATTTGGTATAGAAAAGCTACCAACTATCTTTACGGATTCGGAGGCGTTGACAATCAAATTTCCCCCAGAACCCTCATCTATAGTAGAAGTAAATACTTGTGCGCCATCCTGAATAACTAATTTTCTGGTGTTAATCGTTAAGTCTCCGCCCCTTCCCGCACCTGTAGTCTGAGTTGTTAAGCTTACAAGATTACCAACTAGTTCCACTGTCCTACCCTGCACCTGGATATTTCCACCACTCTCGCCACTGGTAGTTACCTGAGATGGAAATTCTTCACGGTCAACAGTTCGCCGGATAAGTTGAATGTTCTGAAAATTCTGAACACCTTCATATCCAAAGCTCCAGCCTTGGTCTGTTTGATTTAGGCTCACCAGACTATTGCCAGCGACGCTACCTAACTCAATTCGTCCAGACTGTGCTGTTAAATTTCCCCCATCCAGTGTTATGTCGCCACCTACAAGTGCCAATGTTTTGCCTGGCTTCACCTGTATACCAACATTTCCATCAAGACTATTAGTTGTGTTATCTGGACTCTTTGCTTGAGATTGATTGCGAATAGAAGCTGCAACTGCTCCGAATTGTAAGCCGATGGGAACACTTACTGTTAGTAGAGGTGTGTTTTGGCTATTTGTAGCACTAAACTTAGTACCATCAGCAAAGTTCAGACTACTTGCTGTACTCGCCACGAATGAACCACCGATGTTTAAAGAAGCATTATGACCAAAAATAATCCCGTTGGGATTAATTAGAAACAAGTTAGCTATGCCATTAGCTTTCAGGATGCCATCTATATTTGAAATCGAATTGCCTGTCACTCGGCTGATTATGTTTTGAATATTTGCCCCGTTGTTAAAATGGACTCTGCTGTTAGTGAGGACAGAAAACTGTTCAAAACTATGGAACAGGTTAGTACCGCGAATTGCTCCACCATCGATTTGGTCAATAGGATGTCCATCAATATCTAGCTGGGGTGTAACAACTGAACTTTCAGACCCTAAAGTATCATCTTTTTGGATTTGGGCTAAGGCACAACTTCCAGATAATAAAAGTGTTTCAGCAAGTGCTAAACCACTGGCTAGTCCTAACTTACAATACCAAGCGGTTGGTCTTTGGTGTGTCACAGAATTTGCATTCAAGAAAAGTATTTTAGTGTAATTTTATTGCCAGTAATCCAAGAATGATTATAAAAATTAAGTTGATAGTGTGTACATTTCAATACTTAAATTAAGTATATTAATTATTATTTTTTAGACTATAACTATTTTAGTTTGGTCAGATTTGAGCCTATAGTATTGTCAACTTTACAACTGAAAAACTTGTTGATTGAAATTAATTTGGTAATGACATACCTAACATTAAAATACTATTGTTAGGATAAATTCATTACATCTATTTCAATGTTTTTAAAGTATGACAATTTCGTTGACAATACTATTAAAGCTAGTAATTAACCACAAATCATACCTTGATTAGTGATAATACAACCCTTAAGTATAATTTTATTACGTGGTATTGCCGCTGCCAAATTATGAACTTTCTGGTTGTCAACAATATGACTATTTTGGATTTTATCTAGGTTGAGATTGCAATGAACTTCAAGGATATTTTCTCCTGATATACCATATTTTTCCAGCACATTATTTAAGTTAGAGTTCTTTATAATTTCACGCATTTCCTGCTGAATCTCGTCTTGTACCTGCTGTAATGTTTGATCATTTATAACTATTGGCTGTACTGTTTGAGAATCCATAATTTTTGCTCTCCTTGCAGATTGGTAAATGTGTGAACTTATTTTGTAATGTACTAAACTCAGGTGACTTCGATTAGTACAATTTGACAATAAAGGAATTAAGGATACGGAGTCTAAAAGATCACGAATACATTAGGTTTCTAAAGCTCTCGCGAACTCCCATAATTATCACTTCAGCTTGGCTAGTTATAATTACGCATTGTGTAATAAAACTTCATATATTTCTGCCGGATTTCCTTAAAGCATTGATAAATCTGGCTACTTACCGTTGCTCACTCAAGAGGATTGAGTAATTGATACTTCCTCAAGTGTTACAGTGTGCTTATATTTGGATAAGCCCACAGGCTTTATTGCAAGAGGCGATCGCTTGCATAAAGTTCATAGCAAAAAAGCGGTTACACTACACCTGAGTTGAATAGAAGGTGCGATCGCTTGTCTAAAGGTTGTTGCAAAGAAGCGATCGCCAAGCCAATTTTTAATTACCAGTGCAAGATGTAGCGACGAGTGAGGATTTATAGAGCGAAGCAGTAGGTACTTCAGCAACCAAAACCACGTTCCCATTAGCATCCACTATCCACCCTTGGGCTTCCACAATTTGAGTAGTTTCATTGACATCATTAACCTTCTGTGGTTTTTCTTCTGTGTTTCGCTGCGCCTGAACAACTCTTTTCTGAATACCATCAGCAAGATTCTGACTCTCTGGAGAGAGTGAGATCCAATCTGCCAGCACCGCATCTTCAGCTATCAATAGCTCTGTAGGATTGGCTTGTATTCCTCCACGCCCAGTAGCAACAAATGAACTTCTGGCTATTCTTCCACCAAAATTACAACCAGTAGTAATTTGCTGTGAAGCATCAACCAGATTTACAGGCAATTCTGCTAATTCTTTGCTGGGGTTAGCATCCGGTGAGTTGATTTGTACAGTGCCACTTAATGAAGGATTTTGCTGAGAAAATGCAGTGATATCATTTGTTTGTAAATTATTTGGATTGATGTTTTGTGTATCAAGCCTCTCTACCTCTGCACGGGTGCGTGGTACAAATCCAAATATGTTTTTAGTGGCGATCGCAATTTTACCACCTGGCCCAGAGAAGGCGTTGGCTGTGATATCGCTATTTGTGAAGGGAGTAGCGACAACAAAGCCGTTAGGTGCATTGATGGCAATGTTACCGCCAGTTTTATCACCCTCGGCGTTAGTGGATATTTGACTGTTGCGGCGCATCAGTAATAAGTCTCGCACCTGTAGCGAAATATTTCCGCCTTGACCTGATTCACTATTAGATGTGAGTTTTCCTTTATTATCGAGAAGTATGGAATCAGCGATTACATTTAAATCCCCTGCTTTCCCTAGATTATTTGGATCTCCCACATAAATTACATTCTTTCGAGCTTGGCTACTCACACTGATTGCAGCCCCATTTGTGATCATCAATCGTCCTGTAGTTATCGTCAAGTTACCCCCATCTCCAGGCCCTTCAGTCCCAGAAAACAAGCCACTGAGTCTAGAACCATTTGCTGAGGTTCCAATTAGTTCTACAGAATCAGAGGCGTTCACTATCAAGTTTCCTGCTTTTCCTGTATTTTTTGGGGTAAGTTGGTTAGAAATAAACCTATATATACCCTCTGAGCTTGTTGATATTCTTGCCCCTCCTTGGATACGCAACTTTCCAGTATTAATTGTGATACTGCCAGCGTTTTTATCGCCATAAGTTGCACTAAATAATCCACTGGATATTAAATCACTACCATCTCGGAACACAGGAATGGAAGTGCCGCCCATTAGTTCTACGGAATCTGATGCGTTTATGGTCAATTGCCCGTGCAATTGTGCCCCACTTCTGACCACCAACTTCTGAGTAGTGACATTTATGTTTCCAGGATTTCCGTTTGATAAACTCTGAGTAAACAGTTGTGTATCTTGTTCAACTACTACAGACTCTGAGGCGTTCACTGTCAAATCCCCTCCTGATTGCCCTCCAAAGAGATCAACTAGAATTGCTAAACCGCCAGCTACCCGCACGAGTCTGCCTTGCAGGTGGATATTGCCGCCATCCTCTCCGTGAGTATCTACAATAGATCGAATTTTATTTAACTGGATTACTTCGACGTTCTGGAAATTTTGAACACCTTCATATCCCAATACCCAACCTTGGTTTGTTGGGCTTAAACTTACCAGACTATTACCAGCAACGCTTCCTAACTCAACTCTTCCATCCTTTGCTGTGATATTTCCACCCTCTAGCGTTATATCGCCGCCTATAAGTGCCAAGGTTTTGCCTTGCTGCACCTGTAGACCAACGCCTTGCCTAAAGATATTAACAGCGCCATCTGGTTTGGCTTGGGATTGATTGCGGATGGGAGCCGCAGTTGCTCCAAATTGTAAACCAATGGGAACATTTAGTGTCAGTAAAGGTGTAGTTTGAGGAGATGTAGCACTAAACTTTGTACCATCAGCAAAGTTCAAGCTACTTGCCGTACTTGCCACAAATGAACCGCCGATATTTAAAGAAGCATTTGACCCAAAAACAATGCCGTTAGGGTTAATCAGAAACAGGTTGGCTGTGCCATTAGCTTTCAAAATGCCATCTATATTAGAAATCGAATTGCCACTTACCCGACTGATGATGTTCTGAATATCTATTGCATTGTTAAAGTAGACTGTCCTTCCCTCGGAGACAGAAAACTGTTCAAAGCTGTGGAACAAGTTTGTACCACGAACTGCTCCACCATCAATCTGGTCTATAGGCTGACCATCGATTAGCTTTGGTGTAATGATTGAACTTTCAGATCCAAGTGTGCCATCCTTTTGTATTTGGGCTAAGGCAAAGCTCTCAAAGAAAGTGAGTACTCCAGCAATTGCTAAAGTACCCACTATCCCTAACTCCCAGCAACAATTGCTTTGGTTTTGAGACATTACAAACTTGCACCCAAAAGACTAAGAGTATATTGAAATACTGCTCTTTGCTAATTAGGCATGGTGAGACTTGGGATTATCTCTGTAGCCTAACTAGTAAACGCAAAGTTCAGCATTTTTATACTTACTAGAATAAACTTTCTAGAGTACAAAAACTAAATTATTTAGCAGTTACAGCCGAAAGGGTCGCCAGTTGACGGGCAAGGGATACACCATGAATTTTCCATTAGAACAATTTCCTGTTCTGTACCTGCATTACCAGATTTGATTTTATTTGGGTCAAGATTGCACTGCCACTGAACTGTCAAAGCTCTATCATCTAATATTCCGTATTTTTCAAGCAATGCGTATAAGCCGGCGTTATTAACGCTTTCAAGTAGTTTCTGCTCAACTTCTGCTTGTAACTTCTGTAATGTTTCCGAGTCCATAACTGTTTCCATTTACTAAAGGATGTGTATCATTGTTGATTCGGCTTGGCTAGGAAAAATTACGCATAGTGTCACAAAACTTAATATTTTAACGCTGGATTACCTTTATCAAAACAGAATTCAGGAGTCAGGAGTCAGAATGGGCTAAACCTTAGCTATCCGCTAACAGAATGAATTTTGAACTAAAAAGCGGATAGCGCAGCGTTAACGAGTATTCGAGCGTCTGAATCAAGGGCGTTTTTACACCCCCACTAAATCGTTCTCGCAGCGTCTTTGAAAGAGAAGATTTAATCGAAGACGCGATAAATCGCGTCATATTTGTTGCTAATTCTTAATCCCCGTCGCCGCAATACCCTGAATGAACTGACGCTGACCGATGAGAAATAATACCATCACTGGAACAGTCGCTATTGTCACCGCCGCCATCATCAAGGGCCAATTATTCGTAAATTGCTCTTGAAACTCTGCCAAAGCCAGTTGCACCGTCCTTAATTCTGGTCGTGTCGTAAATACTAAAGGCTTAAATAAATCATTCCATTCACCGATAAAAGTGAACAAAAATAGTGTCACCAATGCCGGACGGGCTAAAGGTAACATCACCCGCCATAAAATTTGCAGTCGGTTCGCCCCATCTATAGCTGCGGCTTCCTCTAATTCCACGGGAATTGTCTGGAAATACTGACGTAACAAGAAAATGCCGAAACCGTTGACAGATGTGGGTAAAATGAGTGCCCAGTATGTATTTATCAGGTGTCCCCACTTCAAAACCAAAAATATGGGAATCACCAATAACTGAAAGGGAATCACCAAAGTTGCTAAAACTACCAATAGCAGTGCTTGGCGTCCCCGAAACTTCAGGCGTGCTAAGGCGTAACCAGCCAAAGCAGAAGTGACAATCTGAAACGCCGTCACAGCGATCGCTACCAAGGTAGAATTAGCAAACGCCAGCAAAAATTTTCCCTGTTGCCATGCAACGCGGTAATTTGCTAAAGACCAGTTATTTTTGGACAAATTCTCCGGGCTAGCGGCCGATGGTGCAAAGGAGGTGAAAAAGACCACAAACAGCGGTAGTAGAACGATAAATGCCCCTAGCAGTAAGACTACTAAGCTCAAAAAATCGCCAGATTTCAGATTCGAGTTTGGTTTAGACATAACCTGATCTACAAAGCATTTGTTTCCCTAGGACTAGAGCATCGCCCCCAGCAACAGTTAATCTATAAACATAGTTACTTGTTAAGTTAAATTAAACCACAGTGATTGTTACCCTCAGTTCATAGGGTAAATTCAATCCTGGTGTCAAATAATTCTTCCTTTACAGGAGTAAACATAACCATGCCGCAGCTTACAGACCAAGTTAAAGAATTAGATTTCAAGAGCGAAACATACAAAGATGCTTATAGCCGGATTAATGCGATCGTGATTGAAGGGGAACAAGAAGCCCATGAAAATTACATCACCCTAGCCCAACTGCTGCCGGAATCTCATGATGAATTGATTCGCCTATCCAAGATGGAAAGCCGTCATAAGAAAGGATTTGAAGCTTGTGGGCGCAATTTGCAAGTTACCCCAGATTTGGAATTTGCTAAGGAGTTTTTCTCTGGACTACACCAAAACTTCCAAACTGCGGCGGCAGAAGGTAAAGTCGTCACTTGTCTATTGATTCAGTCTTTGATTATCGAATGTTTTGCGATCGCAGCATACAACATTTACATCCCCGTCGCCGATGATTTTGCCCGCAAAATCACTGAGGGAGTAGTCAAAGAAGAATATAGCCACCTCAACTTTGGAGAAGTTTGGCTCAAAGAACACTTTACAGAAGCCAAAGCTGAACTTGAACTTGCAAACCGTCAGAACCTACCCATAGTCTGGAGAATGCTCAACAAAGTAGAAGGTGATGCCCACACAATGGCAATGGAAAAAGATGCTTTAGTAGAAGACTTTATGATTCAATACGGAGAAGCATTAAGTAACATAGGCTTCACGACTCGCGATATCATGCGCTTGTCAGCCTACGGACTCATAGCCGCCTAAAAGAGTGCTGAGTGCTGAGTGCTGAGTAGTTAAAATTCAGAACTCAGAACTCCTAACTCCCAACTCTACAAAATTCCACGCCTCAAAATAGCATAAGCTTAAATAATCACTACATGTTTGGTCTAATTGGACATCTGACTAGTTTAGAACACGCTCAAGCGGTAGCTCAAGAATTGGGATACCCAGAATATGCGGATCAAGGGTTAGATTTTTGGTGTAGCGCCCCACCGCAAATTGTTGATACCATTATTGTCACCAGTGTAACTGGGCAACAAATTGAAGGAAGATATGTAGAGTCTTGCTTTTTGCCGGAAATGCTAGCTAGTCGCCGTATCAAAGCCGCAACGCGCAAAATCCTCAACGCCATGGCCCATGCACAAAAGCACGGCATTAACATCACGGCTTTAGGCGGATTTTCCTCAATTATTTTTGAAAACTTTAAGTTAGAGCAGTTTAGCCAAGTCCGCAACATCAAACTAGAGTTTGAACGCTTCACCACCGGAAACACACATACTGCCTACATTATTTGCAAGCAGGTGGAAGAAGCGTCAAAACAACTGGGAATTGATCTGTCAAAAGCGACTATTGCTATATGTGGGGCAACTGGGGATATTGGTAGTGCCGTTACACGCTGGCTAGATGCGAAAACAGATGTCCAAGAACTTTTGTTGATCGCCCGTGATCAAGAACGTCTCAAAGAGTTGCAAGGCGAATTGGGGCGAGGGAAAATCATGGGTTTGGCAGAAGCACTGCCCCAAGCTGATGTTGTAGTTTGGGTTGCTAGTATGCCCAGAGGCGTGGAAATTGACCCCACTACTTTGAAACAACCCTGTTTGTTGATTGATGGTGGCTATCCTAAAAACTTAGCAACCAAAATTCAGCATCCTGGTGTACACGTGTTAAATGGTGGAATCGTAGAGCATTCCCTGGATATTGACTGGAAGATTATGAAAATAGTCAATATGGACGTGCCAGCCCGCCAGTTGTTTGCTTGTTTTGCCGAATCAATGCTGCTGGAATTTGAGAAGTTATACACGAACTTTTCGTGGGGACGGAATCAGATTACCGTAGACAAAATGGAGCAGATTGGTCGGGTGTCAGTAAAACATGGATTTAGACCGCTGCTAGTTTAGTCATTGGTCATTAGTCATTTGTCATTAGTCATTTGTCATTGGTCATTGGTCATTAGTCATTTGTTATTTGCAAAGGACAAAGGACAACTGACAAAGGACAACTGACAAAGGACAACTGACAAAGGACTAAAGACAAAGGATAGATAACTTATAACTCGTAACTTATAACCCCTACGATGGCAACTACCGAGCGTAAACCGCTACTGCTAGATTTTGAAAAACCCCTAGCAGAACTTGCAACCCGAATTGATCAAATTCGGCAACTTGCAGAAGAAAATGGCGTCGATGTTTCTGGTCAAATTCGCCAACTAGAAGCACGTGCCATGCAACTGCGTGAGGAAATTTTCACGAGTCTATCCCCGTCTCAGCGATTGCAAGTCGCTCGTCATCCGCGTCGCCCCAGTACTCTCGATTACATTCAGGCTATTAGTGATGAATGGATGGAATTACATGGCGATCGCTGTGGTGGTGACGATCCGGCTTTAGTTGGTGGTGTCGGTCGTCTGAGTGGACAACCTGTGGTGATGTTGGGTCATCAAAAAGGTCGGGATACTAAAGACAATATTGCCCGTAACTTTGGAATGCCTTACCCTGGCGGCTACCGCAAAGCCATGCGGTTGATGGAACACGCCAATAAGTTTAGTATGCCGATACTAACTTTTATCGACACACCAGGAGCTTGGTCTGGGGTAGAAGCAGAACACCAAGGTCAAGGAGAAGCGATCGCTTACAACTTGCGGGAAATGTTCTGCTTAGATGTGCCAATTATCTGCACAGTCATTGGTGAAGGCGGTTCTGGTGGCGCACTCGGTATCGGTGTAGGCGATCGCCTACTCATGTTTGAACACTCCGTTTATACCGTCGCCACTCCCGAAGCCTGTGCCGCCATTTTGTGGAAAGATGCTGGTAAGGCTCCCCAAGCCGCCGTGGCTCTGAAAATTATTTCCCACGACCTGAAAAAATTGGGAATTATTGACCAAATACTGCCTGAACCCACTGGTGGCGCTCATTCCGATCCTCTAAAAGCTGCTAATACTCTTAAGCAAGTGCTGCTAGAAAATTTGGACGAACTCAATCGTTTAACCGCTCCAGAACGCCGCCAACTGCGTTATGAAAAATTCCGCAAAATTGGTGTTTTTACAGAAGTTGCCCACTAACAGCACTTCATTAATGATTGATTAGCTAATCAGCAATGCTATAATTGCCTATGTGCTTAAAGATTTTTAACAATCTAGCCATAGGCATTTGCGTGTTTGGTAAATCTACTCAACTTAATTGAGTGAGTTTTGTATTTTGTAAATAATCTAATTTGAATGTACAGCGTGGTTTTCCAGGCAATGATTTGTTGTCTTCACTGGTAAAACCCACAATATGGGGACTATTGTGCAGCATCATAGCATTTGCTTAATGGAAATCATCAGATTTTTAGATTCCTTTAATCTATCTAAACCGATAAATGTAAATAATTGGGTGGTAATAGGCTTTGGGAACTGCCAAAAAATTGGGAGACACCATGAGTGTTGAGCAAAAACGACGCGCCCTGATTACTGGGGCAAGTAGTGGAATTGGGAAAGCAACGGCTTTAGCCTTTGCAAAAGCGGGGATAGATGTCGCCTTAGTCAGTCGTTCATTGGATAAGTTAGAGGCGGTAAGAGAAGCCGTAGAGCATACTGGGGTG
>JBGTMK010000004.1:0-4314 GCA_041743605.1 Nostoc sp. | reverse complement strand
CGGAACTTTAGTTCTGGGCGGTTTATGTCTAGAACGAAATAGCCCTGGCTAGAGTGGGTGTATTTACAGGAGATGAAATCTTAAATGTTAGTTCTCATCGAGATAGCAACTAATCCTACATATACAAGATATATCCAAATTTCTTTGCTGGCAATAATACTTGGCGGCTTTCTAATAGCTACAATTGTTGGTTCAATTGGGTGGTATATCTCTAAGCGTCCTGCTGGTTGGGAAAATGCAGAGACTCCAAACTGGATTGTACAACTTACTAAAAATCTCAATAAATAGAAGTCATCGGATAATTAGAACTGAGATAGTTAGATGAAGAGTTATTTGTGAAATTAATTAAATTAACCTTACACCCTTGGTTGTTATGCCAGCAAAATTTTACATTCAGACAGAGTGGGCAACTGGTTTTCTTCACTAAAAGTAGGCATAAGTCCTACACAAGTTGCGTATTTGGAAGAAAAGGAAATGGCTGGTCAATAATTATCGGCTATTTATGCTCATACCCGTTGAATATCTCATTCAATTGCTAATCTTTCAGATATTTTCTAGTTTTATTTCAACCGCTCAAAGCTATCAGGAGTAAATATGCAAGCAACAAACGTAACTCTGGGAATTCGCAACCTCAATAGCCTTAGCTAAAGAGGGATTATTAGCTAAAGAAACTAGAGATAATGTCATTCGCTTTGCTCCACCCTTGGTTATTTCCCAAGATGAAATAGATTGGGCATTGAAGAAAATTGAGCGAGTTTTGACAACCACTTGTTAGTTTGGCGTAAATTGAGTATGATGGGTGAATTGTAGTGTTTAAAAAGTCGTTAGTAGCAAAATTGAACAATCGTCTCACCCAACTCATGAGTATCTGGGAATTGCACGTCAAGTTAAATAAAAGACGGCAATCTGATCCTGGTTTGTCCTGGTACGACCACTGCGAAGCGCCTAGTACGTTGGCAAGACTTGCCTTGTAGTCGCTGTGCAGACCGTATAACTTTTATTTTCAATAAAAAGGACAATCTACCATGAATCGTGAAGAACTTTTGCAACAGAGTGTGCAACCAATTGACATTAAAGATTTTGATGTTGTTGGCTTAGTGGAAGCTATGGGTAAGACAGCTTTCCAAGGTCGAAATTTGGGACGGGCAGCAAAAATTTATGACGCAATGCTGCAAGATAAAGAATGTACAATTATTCTGTGTTTAGCTGGGTCTTTATTTAGTGCTGGACTCAAGGGAATAGTCCACGATTTAATTACTCACAATATGGTAGATGCGATCGTGTCTACTGGCGCTAACATTGTTGATCAAGATTTCTTTGAAGCGTTGGGTTATCGTCATTATGTTGGCGACCCCTTTGCTGATGATGAGATACTGCGTCAGCAACGGATAGACCGCATATATGACACCTACATTGATGAAGATCAACTGCGGGTGTGTGACATGACGATCGCAGAAATCGCCGAGAATTTAGAAAAGCGTCCCTATTCTTCACGGGAATTTATTGAGCAGATGGCGGTTTATTTAGAACGCCGGGGTAATTATGGTCAATCTGTAGTGCAAGCAGCTTACCAACACCAAGTCCCAATTTTTGTCCCCGCTTTTAGTGACTGTTCGGCTGGTTTTGGCTTAGTGCATCACCAATGGAATTCTCCAGAATCTCATTTAAGCATTGACTCGGTGCGAGACTTCCGAGAGTTGACGCAGTGCAAACTAGCTTCCAACTACACTGGATTGGTGATGATTGGTGGTGGTGTACCAAAAAACTTCGCCCAGGATACGGTGGTAGCTGCGGAAATGCTGGGATTTGAGACGAGTATGCACAAGTATACAATTCAAGTCACTGTCGCCGATGAGCGAGATGGTGCTTTATCTGGTTCTACTCTCAAAGAGGCTCATTCTTGGGGGAAGGTAGATAAAGCTACTGAACAGATGGTGTTTTCTGAGGCGACTGTGGCGTTCCCGTTAATTGCGGGGTATGCGTATCATAAGGGAAACTGGCGCGATCGCCAACCACATCATTTAGCTGAGTTATTCACTAAACCTCAACCCAAGGTAGTGACTGTATAGCAATATTTAAGGAGCAAGTGAATTTCTCTTGCTCCCTATTTTTGTATCTAAGAAGAAGCTGATGTGTAACTTATATCATGTCCGCTTAATCACTTATGATATGTCATTGCGAGTGAAACGTTCGCGCAGCGTCTCGTAGAGAAGCAATCACTTCACTCCGCTATCGCTGCGTACCCCCTGCGGGAACGCTAAGAGCGAACGTAATGACAAGTATTTAGTCGGATATGATATTACCATTACTTGGGTCAGTTTCTACTGTTGAACCCACACCGAACACCTCACGGATTAACTTTCCGAGGTAAGAGCGCTAGTTGCTCCCGCTGCAAGTCCTGTTTTACTTGAAACAATTTGTTCCAAAATTCTGAGTCGTCTAGCCCATAATGAATCTTTTACTTACTGCTAGGAAGAAACTAGAAGAATGCAGTAAAACCGCATAGATGAGTGCGGTTTTGGGGTCTTCCCAATTAGAGCAACTGCTGTTCAATTATTAAGGTTCAGTGCTTTTTCTACAAGTATTTCAGGGGATTTCTGGAATAAGCATTATACCTTGTGTAGTCCTATTCACATTCAAATATCACTTGATGCTTTCACCAGCTCAAGGGGGACTGATGATTAATCGGGCTATAGACATAATCTTCGTAGATTCCTTTGCCTTTGTAATTAATATCACATTGGGGACTCTGCTTCATGGTAAAATATGCAATTACTCGTGGGAAGGAAAAACACCGTTAGATTCTGAACCAGACGAGATTAGTTCTAATCCGTCCATTTCAACATCATCTTCGGAAAACATGGATTTAAGTACTCCTGCTCTCAGCAAATATTCCAAAGTTAATGCAAAGATGAAGGTAGAAGCTTTGAGTAAAAATACTTCGACGAGTGCGTAGATACCACTAGCTGCTGAATTCTGTTTTGTTCAACAGCAACAGCGATCGCTAGATTCCGAAAAAACAGCTTAACACCCTCACCTCATAAATTGTTAACACCTTTGCTCTCAGATATAAGCAAGGTGGTACACTACATCCATGCTAGGGGTGCCTACATAACCAGGCTGAGATCACACCCTTAACACCTGAGTCTGGGTAATACCAGCGGAGGGAAGCTGTTTATCGAGGAATTACAATATGCGGACAGAATGGGTTGCTAAACGACGTGGGCAGGGTAATGTATCTCAAATGCACTACGCCCGCCAAGGTGTCATCACCGAAGAAATGCACTACGTCGCCCGGCGGGAAAATCTCCCGGCTGATCTCATTCGTGAGGAAGTAGCGCGGGGACGAATGATTATCCCCGCTAATATTAATCACACTAATCTAGAGCCGATGGCTATTGGCATCGCCTCCAAATGTAAGGTAAATGCTAATATCGGCGCTTCCCCTAACTCTTCTAATCTTCAAGAAGAAGTTGATAAGCTAAACTTGGCGGTGAAGTACGGTGCTGATACCGTGATGGATTTATCTACAGGCGGCGGTAATTTGGATGAAATTCGTACCGCCATTATTAAAGCTTCACCTGTTCCCATTGGTACGGTGCCGGTTTACCAAGCTTTAGAAAGTGTCCACGGCACAATCGAGAACCTGACTGCTGATGATTTTCTCCATATCATCGAAAAGCACGCCCAGCAAGGGGTAGACTATCAAACTATCCACGCGGGGATTTTGATTGAGCATTTGCCTTTGGTGAGAAACCGCATCACTGGTATTGTCTCTCGCGGCGGTGGTATTTTGGCGCGGTGGATGCTACATCACCACAAACAAAACCCACTTTATACCCACTTCCAAGACATTATTGAGATTTTCAAAAAGTATGATGTCTCCTTCAGTTTAGGAGATTCCTTACGTCCTGGCTGTACCCATGATGCCTCAGATGAAGCACAATTAGCTGAATTGAAAACCCTGGGACAGCTAACTCGCAAAGCCTGGGAAGATGATGTACAGGTGATGGTGGAAGGGCCTGGACACGTGCCAATGGATCAAATTGAATTCAATGTCCGTAAGCAAATGGAAGAGTGTTCGGAAGCACCTTTCTATGTGTTGGGGCCATTGGTGACAGACATTGCTCCCGGTTATGACCACATCACTTCAGCCATTGGAGCAGCGATGGCTGGATGGTACGGTACTGCAATGCTGTGCTATGTAACACCTAAAGAACATTTGGGTCTGCCAAATGCCGAAGATGTGCGGAATGGCTTGATTGCCTATAAAATAGCGGCTCATGCGGCTGATATTGCTAGACATCGCCCTGG
>JBGTMK010000003.1:0-6524 GCA_041743605.1 Nostoc sp. | reverse complement strand
GTCTGATTGTTTGCCAGCTAGTATCGGCTGATATTCCCCACTTAGTACTTTTTGCAATTCGTTAGCCAGACCGACATCATGTAAGCTGACGACTAATTTTAAGTGCCAAGCCTTACGGTGTGGCAGATGTGCCAATGCACCGAACAAAGTCAACAACGCATTATTGACTTTGTTTTCATTGTTATCCGTGTTCCGGTCAAAATGATAACCTGTACGGAAAGCTGATTCTCCAACTGTGTAAGCAGTACCGTTAAAAACTACTCGTCCGGGTACATCTTCCATCTCGGCATTGGTTATATAGCTGGGGACACGAACAACTTCAAAGCCTTCGACTAAAAGTTTTAGGCTTCCATAACCGTTATCAAAGCCAGCAGGAAAAATTTTTTGCAAGATGTGAATGTTTGACATAGGGGCCAAGTCAATACGTTTTGATTTTTGAAAGTTATCTGTTCAGATTATCTAGGGGAGCAGGAAAGCAGGGGAGAGAAGAATAACTTGCTATGAGTCTTTCCCCAGAACTCTGCCCCTTCCCTCTCTAACCTCAAGAGCTTATCATAACCCCTTGGGGGCTAAGTGGGGTACATTTGGCTTATGACACTTTGTACCCCACTTAGCACCTACTTAGCACCCATATAGGTGTCAAATTTTCATTGAAGTTATAATCTATTTTTGGGGTACATATAGCCCCCATATAGCCCCCATCAGCAATTTTTGAAATCTTTATCTATCAACGCAGTAGAAATTAACTTACAAGAAAAATAGAGAAGAAGGAATAAAAAACTTTAGTTGTGGATCTAAAGCCCACTTAAAAAAATATTTATTTCGAGACGCATAGCGCGAAATACAAAGCGTCCTTGCTTCAATCCCGCGTTTCAAAACGTTGGTTCCCTACACCCTCTAAAATGGTTGACTGTTTGATTTATACTCTCCTGTCAATGTCTTTGTTATTAAATTAGCTTCCCGCAAGATGTCTAGCCCTAGCTCTGATACAGATGGAATTTATCTACGATAAATTGGTCGCTTTCCGAGGCTATTTCCAGAGTAAAAGATTATCTACACAAGACTTGTAAGGTCAATGCAAAACTTGATAAGCAAAACAATTCTCAAGTGCAACGACTAGAGCGTTCCCCAACTAAGGCTGAACTAGCTGCCGAGGTAAATGAAACAGAAGCACAGTTAACCCAAATTCAAAAGCTTGGTCAACTGGCTAAACAAAAAATGATTACCGCCAACCTCCGATTAGTGGTTGCGGTAGCTAAAAAATGTCGCTGGAGTAACCTGGAATTTCTGGATCTGATTGAAGAGGAGTCATTCCAAGGTACGCTCTGCTCATGGACAAGGAATGAAAGCTTTACGAGGTGAGCAAGACCAGATTAAAGATTATTTGGTTTCTTGAAAACTTATTTATGTCCAAGGAGAAGGAATCGCTATTGTAGAAAGCACTTCTCCCGTACTCACTCTAATAGCAGTTTGCTCAGAGTTGGGGCATTAAACTTTAACTTGGATGATTGAAGTCCGTCCATTATATTCTCCAACTACAGGCTCACCCGTAAACTCACAAAGTATCCCCTCTTGGCAGTGTCAGCATTCAAATACAATTCGGCTCACTGCTTTGTCGCAGTCTATAAATCTCACATACTGAAACAGTTCGGCTGATAATTCTGGTTTTACTTTGCGGGATTCAGGCGAAAGCCATTTGGGTAGTTTAGATAGGCACTCATAGATTACATGGACATCTCCGGTTCAGTGAACTAAGTCGGACAAGATAGTATTAGTCCAACTTTTTCCGAATCTCTTTTGCCTTAGCTTCTAATACAGCCAATAAATCTCTCAGTTGCTCTTGCTGGATATCTTCGACCTTAGTTGCTGAGACATCTCGAATTAGAGAACTGATTTGGTGACTTGGTTTAGGTTTTGTTTCAGGAGCGTGTTCAGCAATAGTTTGGGCAACTAGAAAACGAGTTTGAGCGACTGTTAGCCTTTCTTGCAAAACTTGTGATGTAGCATCTTGTCGGATTTTAAGAGCTTTAGTTTCTTCAACTTTTAAATTTTTAGAATTTAGTTTTTGAAGTGACCGGGCATGGTTTGCACCAAGTCCTGATTGTCTAATCGCAATTTTTAAGTCTTCTGAAAGCCGTAAGCAAGGAAAGATATTTGCATCTACTGATGCTGGATTTTGTTGAAAACGTAGTAACAACAGAAGAATACTTTGTTCTATTTCGTCTAAATTAAATGCTTTAATGCCTTCTGACTGCTCTTTTCTAGTTAAAATAACCAATTCAGTTAATTGGGGCAAAAGTTTTTTTGCGTTTAATCTAGCTATTGCTCTCCTAAGTGCTCTAACTACTTCTTCCTGCTCAAATTCCAAAGCTAACTTAGCCTGTTGAATCAAACCTTCGGCTAAATCTAGCTCATTCAAGCTTTCTCGGTGAAGACTAGTTAATAAAGTGCGTGCATGTAATTCCTCTTCAGAAAGAACTTTCTGAAGCATCACTGCATCAAGTGTTTCAATTTCTGGCTGTAACTCTTCTGCAACTGATCTCCATCTTCGTTCTCCATCAAAAATGAGATTTCCCGGTAGTAAAATAATCGGCTGTTGTTGCCCTTCCTCTCTAATTGAAACAGCCATACTCCGAATACTATCCGAAGTAAATGTTTGCCTTGCTTGTTTGGGATTGGGTCTTACTTCACTATAGTGAATTTTAAAAATCCCCGATGCTTTCAAATGTTCTCGTAGGTCTTCAATAGTTTCATTGAGGAGTGTACGTTCTTCTTCAGCAAGCTTTCCCTGTGCTTGTTCATCTTTTAATCTTGTAATCTCTGCCTGTAAATCTTCTACTCGTTCTTCAAGCTCAAATACCTGTTGTGAATCAGCAGCAGAAGCAAACATTCCAAGTACACTCGGTTTGTTTAATTTTGTCATCGATTAACCTCTTATTAGCTTAAGTTCTTGAACTAGTGCATCAACAATTGGCAGAAAATCTCCTCTTGCCTCTTTACCTGGTCTGTAAATTCCCAGAGGTAGCCCTCTACCAGAAGCATTAAGAATATCAGCTGATTCTCGAATTGGGCTAAAATACTGAATTCCCAAATTCTTACAGACTAGGGGAAGTTCCTCAACAATACTTCTATGCGCTCCCCAATCACTTTTCCAACGAGTAGGAACTATACCTAATATTTTCGGAGTCGGTTTCAATCTCAGCCGCTTGCAGTTGAAATAGTACCACTCAATCATCGCCGCAGCACTTTGAGAAGCCTTGTATTCAGGTTGAATGGGAATTAATACGTGGCTAGAAGCTGCAAGAGCAGTCAGTGGTAAAGGCTCCAATGTTGCAGGACAATCGATAATTACAAAATCGTGAGATAAGGGGTAATCACTCAACCGATCTGCAAGAGTATAAGCTCCACGCAGATCCTTTGAAACTTCCCGAATTGTTTCGTGTAATTCTTTTCCGCCTTTACAAACTTGAATTTTGTCAATCTTACCTTGCCAAGCTGTAACTAAAGGCCAGTTCCCATTGAAGTCTGGATGGTAAACATTAGCCATCGTTCCCTGAGTTTTAAATTCTCCTAATCCGCAAAATAATGTCAATGATTCGTTAGGATCGATGTCTAATAATGCCACTGAATAACCACGAACACCCAATTCATACGCAAGATTGTATGAAATAGTACTTTTTGCCACTCCTCCAGCGTTTGTCTCAATCGAAAGTGTCAAATTGGCAGGCATAATTTTTTCTCTTTCTTGATTACTATATTTCCGACTCCCAGTCATGAGATAACGTTATATCAGTTTGGTGGAATAATTTTGAGATAATGTTATATCATTTTTCTGATTTCTCTAACAAGGATTGCTATCAAAACAGATGTTTACTGCAAGTAATCATCGACCTAGTTACACAGATTGCCTAGCCTGGAATTTTACACCAAAAGAAATATACACCGTCAAAGAGATATTCACTTAGCACTTGCTCAATCAAACAGTTCCGTAGGAAAGCATTATTGCCTTTGTGCAAACTGGTTATTAAGTATAAAAACCAACAGCATAATTTTAGTGTGATTTCAACCTTTAAAGCTGTGTCAACCAGCAGCTATTAATGCGACTTTTTTGGGCTTATTGAGAAGAAAAATCTTCTGTTGACATAATATAGCCAACCTGCCATGAAGATTCTACGCTGAACAACAGTCTTTGTTCAAAGTGTACTCGATTGAAGCGGGATAACAATATTCTCTATCTACCTGATGTCATTATAGAAAGGGGCGCTGCCAACAAGGAAGTATTTTCAATCCCCTATAACTAGCTATTCTCACCTAACCACGAGTAATCCTCTCATTCTTGCAGTGGTTATTGAGAAGTTACGTAAAAAGCATCCCAGAAGTGTAGTTGCAGTCCTTGTAACTACACCACTTTTTTCTGATTTAATCAAACATTCTCGTTCACAGCAATAAAGGTACTAGGTCGCTCACAAGGCGTAAAATTATACTTGCGTTTAACTTCTTCATCTGGATTATCTGTACTACCTTCAGCGGATTTAGTTAGCAGTACAACCTCAGAGCGAGTATAACCAGTCAACTCATCAAACTGAATAATCATATATTGGTAGAGCGCCCAGACATCCGCCATCCGATTGCCAATACCGCAAGATATCTCATCAGGTATAAAAATATTACCGTGCCAGGATACCTTAATTCCCTCTTTCTGGAAGTAAGCGTCTATTTCTGGACGAATATAATCCGCAGTCCCTCCGCAAAATACCAGTTCTTCAATATCCTCATCCATCTTCGAGCGCAACCATCTGACGATCGCACGCCAATATTCATCTCTAGCAAGCAATAAAGCCTTGGACATCGACTCGCCATCAAGTTGAATTTCATCACTTTTGCGCTTGCGTGAGAGTTTCTGCATCACCTGGGAGTCACAATTAACTCCAGCTTCTACCAACACCTCGATAATATTGGGATTATCAGGGCTTAGTCCCGATGTCTTAGAAGTGAAATTATTCACCAGCCAAGACATACCAAAATTACTGGTTATTCCCGCACCAATTGAACCACTGCGAAAGGTGAAAATACTTGCGTTGCGATAACCAAGCATCACATACATAGAAGCAGGCATATTATTGCCAAGCGTTCGCCTACGGTGAAAAAATATCCCACTACCCTCAGAAGCTGCATCATAACGAAGCATTTTTACCCGCATCTTACCTGCTGGTGTATCAAATCCTCGAAACGCATCCTTCAACCGAACTTGTAACTGTTCTTTGTCTTGCACTTCACCGGGCGGTAGCAGAATGCTCAAGTAAGCTGCAACATCATTACCCAGGTTCAACTTCTCCTTAGCCAGCCAAAATGCACCACAAATTTTAGGGACTGCTAGTTCGTACTTTGGCTCCTTCAATTGCGATATACCCCCAAATCGACGACGGGCAAGCTCTCCCAAGGCGCAATACTCATCGCCTATTCCTACCCAAGTACGAGATTCAGGACTACCTTCTTGTTGAACGCTCTCAATCGAAGCTTTAGCAACATCTGCTACTTCTGAGTCGAGAAGTAAAACAACAGGCTTTCCCTCTGGATACTCTTGAACGATCGCCTTGGTTTTACTTGCACCCATGTCAATCGTAATTACTACCTTTTTTACGTCTGTTTTCTCCTTAGTTTTGGGCATATCTTTATCTTTTATTACCTTTTACTATCGTTCCCAATTTAACCGAAATGGGAAAAATACTGTGGTGTAAAACACTTTCTTTACAGGGTTTAACAGCTTTTTTACATACAAAGTGCGTAGAGAAAAAACTATTACGGCGATGTTCTTCGATGGCGCTACAGCATTCATACTCAACTCCATTGAGTAGAGAGTCCACTGCAAACTGCCAGCAACCAAGTTCAAATTGCCAGAGGGCTAATTGAAGTACCTCCATAGCACTAACACCAAATCCAAACCGTAGATTGTAAGTACACTAATGTACTAAAAACTGCTTTAATATTCACTGTTAAATCACCTCCTAAATCATGACTAAATTACCCCAATCACACCCAAATTCTGTATCAACTAAAAGTTGAATTATTAAACAAAATTAGCTTTTTGCCTGTAATTCAAACAATGCAATTGTCATCATCACACCCCGTATTACCTCAACCATCCCCGCAATTACCCCAGTAAAAAGTATCGTTATTGTGGAGTCTTGGGCAATAACAAGGTATGTCAAATGGGGTCAATTACACATTTGCTTTGCTGTCAAATTTTTGATCGCAGCTTTTACAGATGAGATATATGAAGTGATTATTCTAGGCGATCGCACCTCTAAAACTAGAATGTGATCGCCTTTCCAGTTCGGTCAAATACTATTGATGCCCTCGACCAAAGGCTTTGACCAAATGTATGGCTGAAATGGTTTCATAGAAACTTTGAGGAATGCAGTACAGGTGCTTGAGCGAAAACTCCTTCTAAATGCGCCCAGTGTAGTGGTGCAAAGCACTTACTGGTAACAGCGTCTGCGATAGCGAAGCGCCGACCTGTCGGT
>JBGTMK010000002.1:0-2657 GCA_041743605.1 Nostoc sp. | reverse complement strand
TTCCTAATAAAAAGACTGTAGAAGATTTAGGACAAATGTGGAAACCCTATCGTTCTATTGCCTGTTGGTATCTGTGGCAAGGTTTAGAGATAAAAGATAACTAAGCAATAGCAACAATAATCCACTGTTCCACAGATTTCCTCGCTCAACGTCCCTACTAAGCATAAAATTAAATTGTCAAGGGTTAAGAATTATGGGGTTATACTCGCAAGTTATCTTTCCCCGTCTTCTCGACTGGAGTTTGTCACTTCCGACCTTAGCTAAATATCGTCAGGAATTGCTAGCCGATGTAACAGGAGAAATTCTGGAAATTGGGTTTGGAACTGGATTAAATTTGGCTTACTATCCTTGTAGTATTCACAAAATCACTACAGTTGACGTGAATCCTGGAATGAATGCTTTGGCAAACAAGCGGATTAGTGACTCTGGTATCATAGTTGAACAACTCCTGCTATCAAGTGAAAATCTCCCGATGCCAGACAATACATTTGATAGTGTGGTCAGCACTTGGACTTTGTGCAGTATTGCAAATGTACACCAAGCACTCCGAGAGGTTTATCGAGTACTAAAACCGGGTGGTAGATTTTTTTTCGTAGAACATGGGTTGAGTGATAAGCCTAATGTACAGGTTTGGCAGCATCGCCTCACACCAATTCAAAAAGTCGTAGCCGATGGATGTCACCTGAATCGAGATATTCAAAAATTGATAGAACAGCATTTTGACCATGTAGAGCTAAAACAGTTCACACCTGAAAGTTTTTCAGATTTGATGGCTCATTTATACCTTGGATGTGCAACTAAGAAAGCATTGTAATTTTTGGCGGTAAGGCAATAGACTTATCCGCAATTCCTAAATGCTTATGAGGCAAGGCTTTGAGGGATTAGATAGAAGCTGCGATCGCGTCATGAAAGCCACGAGAAAAGTAGGATTTTGATACTATAAATGGCTATTTTATCAAAACTTGCTGCCAAGATAGAAGAAAAAAACTCATTTTTAAGAGCAGCTACCAATTATTTATGTGAATAAAACTAATCGATTTAGTCGTAATCTAACTAATCCACAAATAGTTTTAATTACTTGACTGTATTTGTTCCTATTCAGACCGAACCTTTCACTAGCAATTCTGAATGTCTTGAGCCGACATATAAGATGTTCAACGGCTATTCTTCTGGAAGATAATTCTTTATTCTGGATTTGTTGTAATTCAGTGATTTCAGTTTTTTTAGTTTTTTTATGTGGTGTGGTAATCGTTTCTTCTCCCTTGTAAGCTTTATCACCTAAAAATTTCTGTCTGGGTGAAAATTTATGATGAGTTTCTCTAAACAAATTTATATCACTAGTTTTACCTAGTTTTCCAATTGTGACATCTACGATATCTTCACCATTAGGCAAGACAATAATTTGGTTTTTTAGTGTGTGCATCTTTTTCTTGCCTGAATAGTATTTTTTCTGTTCTTCATAGTCTGAAGGTCTCTCTATTGCTTGCTCTGCACTATCTACAATCAATTCATAATCTAGTAAGATTTGACGCAGTTTTTGATACTTCTCTTCATCTCCCTGCACTTCTTCCATTTGCGATGCTGGCAGTATTTCTCTCAAAATTTTTATCCAATAATTAAACGCATCATTCGCTTTCGTTTTGGAGACATCAAACAGTAAACCTAATATCTCAAAAATTGGTTTTTGTCTGAGATATACTAAACACAGACATATTCCTTCTTTTGACGACATCTCTGGTTTCCGTCCACCACCCTTAGTGATAATACGGATTTTATTTTTTTCAATTTCAGCTTGTTTCTCCTTATGTCTTTCTTCCGCTAAACTTACTAATGCTAAAAAGTGTTCATAATTTATTCCTATTAGTCGTTTTGCTTCCTGTGGGTGTAACTCTATTCTCACTAAAGGGCTTGTCATACTAAATGTCAATTATTTCTAGTTTCTTCTAATTATTCCATTTTTTTGTATTAAGGATAGGTCTAATGACCAACCTGGTATACATACAGATAGATACATTTCTCGTCATTGCTCACTAGATAAATCGTTGTATTACGCTGATGTTAAATATCATTACTCAATAGATTGATGTTAGCCTGGGATTAAAGTAGTGCTTAGAGTTACCCAACAATCACTTATCAAAGCCTCCCGCATGGCTCGTTCATCGATAAAAGTCTGTTGTAAAAGTCGGTTTCCCCAAGCTCGCGCAAATTGACCTGAAAGCCACGCATGATGTGGTTGAGTGATGCAAATCAATCCATACTTTGATAAGCGATGCAGCATGAGTTTTAATCTCAACGTATTCCTAACCTTTCAACTTACACTTGCTTTAGGGTCATTTACCATCACCTGCGGGTTAAATCCTCAAAGCATAGGCAAGCGCACAACGTTTCAACAGGTTTATTCTAGAGTGGTAAAACTTGCTAGAGTAGATTTTTCATGATTGAAATAAGCGTAAATAGGTAAACCAAAATTTTCAATAATAACGAATTTACTACGTTTAAGTTTTTGCTCTAGCTAGTTTTTTGGACTTTGGACAAAAAGAAAATAGTTCGCGAGTCTCACTCGCGAATAAATGAATGATTAATCTTGTTTATAGTGACGAGCAGAAAAAAAGCATAGCCATCAGACCCCCAACAAATAGTAATATCAACTACAAAGT
>JBGTMK010000001.1:0-5441 GCA_041743605.1 Nostoc sp. | reverse complement strand
ATTGGTCATTGGTCATTGGTCATTGGTCATTGGTCATTGGTCATTGGTCATTGGTCATTGGTCATTGGTCATTGGTCATTGGTCATTGGTCATTTGTCATTGGTCATTGGTCATTGGTCATTGGTCATTGTCCAAGGACAAAGGACAAATAATTAATGCGGTAAATATACTCAGTAATTTGTTCAGCGTGAGCATTTTTCCTTTTTACAATTTGATACAAATATTTTTAGCCTCCAAAGTAATCTAAGGAGGCTGAATTTGCATAAATTGGTAAATTGACATCTTGCACGTAATAAAGTAAGGCGACTATAATGCACGCTTATTACCATTCCTTCCCCAAACTCCTTAAAATCCCTAACCTCCTCTCCTTCCTCCATATTAGGGGAGACAGGATCTTAGTTTTTTTATTTAAGAAAAATTAAGGTGGTTAAAAAAAGCAGATGATCTTCTCCTCAAAGGAGGTCATAGAAAGCACGAAGGAGTCAGGGAGGTAGTTATACTTATCCCAGATCAAACATAGCCTATTTTCCTAAATATGCTTCGGCTGACTTGGGTAGTATATCAGTAGGATTAGGTGCAAGATATTCAGAGCAGAAAAACTCCACACTTAGGATGTGGGCAATCTGTCAAACAATTGTTATCTTTCTTAATACGGAGGAACAAATGTTGGACAGATGAAAGTCCAAGTATTATCCCATTTGGACTTCTGTGAGCAATATCAACTTTACACTTTGTTTTTTTCGGAGTTAACTATGAATCAACCCATGAAACTATCGTTGGAACAGCAATTCAGCATTTGCTCATTTTCTACTCAGGTACAAAATATGAGCCACGAGCAAGCTAAAGACTTTTTAGTGAAGCTCTATGAGCAAATGGTCGTGCGCGAGGCAACTTATCAAGAACTTCTTAAGCACCAGTGGGGCTTAGATTCCGGTTCCACTATGGCATAGAGTCGTTCTGATTTCGCAGTGGGCGACCTCCTTCTCTTGCTTGGTTCCAAGGAGGAAAAGAGCTGGGGATGTCGGGGCGTCAACTTCGATAAGTAATTCCACAAGAGCAGCGTAAAAGTTAAATCTACGAAACTAAGTAGGAATGAGTAAACATTCTCTACACTATATCTGTTGGAATCTAGACCTAACTTGGGTTTTGTAAGCTAAATTTATTTTTTGATTTAGCTAAACACCTTGATAGTCTTGTCTAGTTTGAGAATCACACCTGCGTAAATTTCTCATCTCTCGGAACATACACACAGGAAAAATCAGAGAGAATGTAGTTTTGTTTTTACAGTTGAGTGATTTCACTCTCTATACATATAACTAGAACTTACATCTTTATATATATTTTCTTTATAAAACTTTACATTCGGGGAGTGAACACCCTTTGGTTACATCTAAAACACGTAACATTAAAAAATTATTCCTAGCTGGAAAGATCGTATGGAGAGTCTGTATCAATACTTTCCAGTTTTGCAAGAATTTGCGGCTTAATTTTTTCGTACTCGTTTTTGAGTAAACTTTTACTCATTTGCGGATCAGCAGAGGACATTAAGGTGTTGCTCATTACCATCCACTCTTGTAGTCGTTGGCGTTGGGCAGAAGCAACGCTGGAAAGTAATATATGGGTACAGCGATTTGGTGTTTCTCGTGCAAAGAATAATAGGCGGTAATAACCTGTATGCTGTAATAACCGAGTAATTTCTTGACCAAGACTGGTTTTGAGATCAAGGTAATAAGGCAACCATTTAGCACCATGTTTGCGGTTGTATATGACAGTAATCCATAACAGCATTGGATGGGGAATAGAGATAAACAGAAATTGATTATAGCGGGTACAGAGTAAGCGCTTTTGAATTTCTTCTTGTGGTAGCATTACCCACAAAGCGGGTAAAACCTCCCCATTGGTGTGAATAGTCTGGGGAAAGACAATATCGGCAATTGGTTTATTTTGAGGCCAGGAAATGGCACGAGCGATTTCATCGTTTGACCAGGATACCCGCAAATCGGCTTTTGTCTTTTGTTCAAGCTCAATACTCGCTGTAGTAGCAGGAACTAGAGCATGACTGTCTTGCTTAATTTTCCGTGTCTGGTCAGGCTTTTCTAGAGATGCTAAAACTCTGAGGATTTCAGTGATATTTTGGGGGCGATCGCGTGCTAATTTAGCTAGACAACTCATAACCAAGTCTTCGATTTCTTTTGGTACCTCTAATCCAGGCACAACCTCAGTAAAAGAACGTGGTTTTTGATAGTGGTGTGTTTTATACCATGCTCCAAAAGAGTGAGTTGGTGCCACCAGTGGCATTTTGCCTGTAAGCATCTCAAACATCATCACGCCCAAACTATAAATATCAGCACGGTTGTCTAATTCCTTACCCTCCATCTGTTCGGGAGAAGAATAAGCCAATGTCCCCAAATAGAATTTTGTATGGTCGCCATCTGACTGTAATAACTTTGCAATACCAAAATCTAGAACCTTGACCAATTCTCCGAAACTGGGATCTTGAATCACCAGCATATTGCTTGGCTTGACATCACGATGGATAATTGGGCAAATAGTGCCATCAACTGGGATGCCATCATGGGCACACTGTAACCCCAAGCTGAGTTGACGCGCCATACTCAGAAATCTTGGTAAAGGCAATCGTTGCTTGCGAATAATATTGTTTAGGCTTTGCCCTTGTAGATATTCCATGACATAGAAGGGGGTATTATTGTCATCTACGCCATAGTCCATAACTCGGACAATGTGGATGCTTTTTTGCCCTAGTAAAGCACAGGTTTTTGCTTCTCGCTCAAAACGGTCTTGCAATCGCATCTTTTCATTTTGGATTGATAGAGCGAGAAACTTAACTGCAACAGGTACACCTCCCAACAAAGTATCTTTAGCACGATAAACCCGACCCATTGCTCCAGTACCGATTAATTCCTGGAGTTGGTAGCGTTTGCTGAGTAAGCGACCAATGTTAGGGTCTGACATAGAAAATTTGAATCCAAAAGCAGGTTATAAGTGTTTGGGAGAAAAAGTGCATTCCAACTGATATCTGAAACTATTGCGCCCAGAAATGACTTTCTACGCTCGTACTGCAAGCTAGAAGTCGGAGGTAAAAATGCAAAAAGCTTCTAGGATAGGCTTTTGGGCGATTTTCCATCGTTGCTCTATTTAGGCGGTATGTACTAGCTTTTTCAGTCTTCTTTTAGAGAATTGAAACTATAATCTGGCACTTTGCAACCGAGATGATTATTACATCCGGTGCAACATACTAGATCAAACAACCAGAATGGGTAGATTTATAATCACGCTTTGTACCATTTTGCACTTTCATTGTGGTGTAATTTTAGTTTGCCCAATTTTGACTAAAGAGATAACTCTAGGGTCTGCCAAAAACCTTAATTAGGAACTATCACATTCACTACAGAGTTCTGAAAACTAATTCAGGAGGCAGGAGGTAGGAGGAACCCATATCCGAAAAAAGTGGGATTGGAACAAGGACTTTTTATGCTTTGCTGCAAGCAGCCTCAGTATAATTGTTGGTTTTAAGTGGCTCTAGACCCAGAAATTTTAGTTTTAATTGATACTCGTAACCCCTATTCAGGCAGAGTTGAAGCAGGAATCATGTGACTTCTAGTCATCTGAGGTTCAAAATGGGAGCAATGTCTAAGTAGTTTGCTTACTACAGATAAAGCAGAGGGGTTAAGACTATATGGCGAATGACGAACATCTGTCAATACTTAGGTAGGGAGAGTAGTGTAGTTAAATGGCATTTTGGGCATACTAAGGAATAACTTAGGCAATCTTTTGAGCTACTCATCCCTGATTTGAGATGATATGCCTAGAAAAAAGTCAGTACCTTGGAGGATTAAGCAAGATGGTGTTTTTCGACATTGTTCCGCAACAATCTTCTCAGGCTTTTCTGTGGAGTATTCTTAACAGTATTACAGATCCGGTCTTTGTCAAAGACAGACAACACAGTTGGGTGTTCGTCAATGATGCAATGTGTCAGTTCATGGGATATGAACGTGCGGAACTAATTGGTAAGTCCGATTATGATTTATTCGGCAAAACAGAAGCCGATGTTTTTTATAAGAAAGATGAACTGATATTCACCAGATGCTTGACTGACGAATATGAGGAATTAATCACAGATTGCCAAGGTGAAGCTCAGATCATTTCTACTAAGAAAAGCCTATTGTACGATGAGATTGGCAATTCATTTTTAGTAAGTTCAATTCGGTTGATTACTTCCAAAAATAAAATTGAAACTGCTTTGCTACATCAGACAGTAAATAAGTTGGAACAAGAAATTCATGAACGCCAAGAAACAGAGAAGCGCTTTCGCAGACATAGTAACGCTTTACAGCAACTTGTGCAAAGTGACAAGCTACAACACGATGATTTTCAAATTGCCATCCAATATCTAACGGAAGTGGCTAGTTTGGGTCTTGATGTCGAACGTGTAAGTATTTGGCTATACACTGAAACAAGTCTAGGAATTAAATGTATTGATTTATATCAACGTGAGAATAATTGCCACAGTCATGGTTTGGAATTATTTGTCTGCGACTTTCCCAGGTATTTTCAAGCTCTCAAAGAAGAACAAGTAATTGCAGTTTCCAATGTTCATACTGATCCTCGCACTTGGGAGTTCTCTGCAACTTATACAACTCCACTGGGAATTACCTCGATGCTTGATGCCAGGATTTGGTCTAGAGGACAGGTGATTGGTGTAGTTTGTTGTGAACATTTGAGAACTCAGCGTCAGTGGACACTAGAAGAAGAAAGTTTTATTGGCTCGATTACTGACTTCGTGCGACTAGTAATTGAATCAGGCGATCGCAAAATTGCTGAAGAAGCACTGCGACAATCAGAAAAGCAACTCAGACAACAAACTCAACAACTAGAGTCAGCCCTCTTTGAATTACAACGCACTCAAACCCAAATGCTCCAAAGCGAAAAAATGTCTGCTTTAGGACAATTGGTAGCAGGTGTTGCTCACGAAATAAATAATCCAGTTAACTTTATCTATGGCAATATTGCACCTGCTCATGATTACATTCAGGACTTACTAAACCTGATTAATTTATATCAAGAATACTATCCTGAACCAGTGTCTGTTATTCAATCAGAAATTGCGGCTATAGACCTAGAATTTTTGATAGCAGATTTACCTAAGATCCTATCTTCAATGAAAATAGGAGCAGAACGCATTCGGCAAATCGTCCTTTCTCTGCGAAATTTCTCTCGCCTAGATGAATCTGAATATAAAGCAGTGGATATTCATGAAGGAATTGATAGTACGTTATTAATTTTTTGGACTTTGGACAAAAAGAAAATAGTTCGCGAGTCTCACTCGCGAATAAATGAATGATTAATCTTGTTTATAGTGACGAGCAGAAAAAAAGCATAGCCATCAGACCCCCAACAAATAGTAATATCAACTACAAAGT